>NZ_JBSGCB010000043.1:0-81782 GCF_053601595.1 Nocardia sp. NPDC004711
GGCCTCGCTCACCCAGCCGAGCGAGGCCGTTCCCATCCCCTCATCATCGGCACCACCGATGACGCCAACATCGGCAAACTCAGCGACGGCCAACATCCGGTGGTCGCGCGGTCTGCGCGGGATACGTATCGGACGTTCCTGTTGAAGGAGGTGCCGGCGGCGGTTCGGAATCCGGAACGCAGGCGGGCTACCGTGCCGGTGCGGGCGTTGTTCGGGAAAGACGATGCGGCGGTGCACTATTCGCTGGCTGCGGCGGAGACGGCGCGGGCGGATGACTACACGCTCGAAATGGTGGAGGGGTGCGGGCATTTCATCGTCGATGAGCGGCCCGAGCTGGTGCGGGCGCGGCTGATCGAGTTGGCTGCTGAGACCGCGTAGGTTATGTGGCCGGTGCAGGCTCGCACTAGGGGGTGATTTCCGGTCGAAATGGTGGTGGATGACGAGGAAAGTGCGGGATCTGACCGGGTTACCGTCTGCGGCGTCTGATGGCTGCTGTGGCCTCGTCGACGCATCTGTCGACCGATTGATACACGTCGGCTGCGGCGTACCTCAGCACGAGCCACCCATCGAGCATGAGTTCGTTCTGTCGACGCCTGTCGTGACGGAAGGCCCTGGACTCGCTGTGGAATTCGCGGCCGTCGATCTCTATGACGGTGCGCGATCGTTCGTCGACGAAGTCGCAGCGGTACGGGCCGATCGGGTGATTGCAGAGCAGGCGCATGCCTCGGCGGTTCAGGGCTCGCGCGAACAGGCGTTCCGGCTCCGACGCCGCGTGGATCGCGGCCTCGCGGAGTTGTCTACGAACAGTGGAAGACCCATGCAGGTGGGATTCGCACAATTCGAGCAAGGCCGGCCCTGACACGCGCCGGCCCACGTGCAGATCGATCAGCGCATCGGCCTCCCGCTCGGGAAGGACCGAGGCGCAGTCGAACACGGTCAAGGCCGCTGTCGTGAGAGGCAGGTCGTAGCGTTCGTCGATCCATTCGGCGCGGAGACGGCGGCGGTAGAGCCGCAGCCAGTCCGGGGTGCTGCGGTCGGAATCCTTGGGGATGGTCGCCTCCACGTGGGTCGGCTCATCAGGAAGGAGTCCGTGCAACCAGGCGGCGGTGCGATGGCTGAGGATCGCGCGGGGCTGCCAGGCGATGACCGCATGACATCTATCGAGAGTGGTCGGCGCGCCGAGGCAATACGTACGAGGGAGCAGTCTTCTGTAGACGCCGCGCCGGGAGCGGTCGTTGATCGTGCCGACCGGGATGCCCTCCGCAAGGAGTTCGCTGCGTGTACGAATCATCGGGCAAGCGTGTCACTGTGCCCGGACAAAACCGTCGCGGCGAGCTGTGATTATGTCGAGTCTGTGGATGGCGGTGCGGCTGTGGAAATAAGTTGATTCGAGTGTGCCGACATTTCACTTGCGGATGAACCGGCCGGCGGTTGCTCGCGAGTCGTCGACGAGGCCGGCCGACGCGATGCTGGTGAGGTTTCGTCTGTGCAAACTCTTGCGGGGACGGGAGTAGGTGCTGTTGGTTGCTGGAGTCGAGGAAACCTGTGTTGACCTGGCGGAACCAGCGTGTGCGGCGGCTGTGAGGCGGTGACTGGCGATAGGGTGGTGGGCGCGGTGCGGCTCCTCTGGCTAGAAATTGGTCAAGTGACCGACTAGTCTGCGGGAAACCTGAAATGAAACAGGTTCACTCTTTGGCGGGTGCGGGCTGGTTCGCATTGTCGCGGGTGTGGAAGTGAGGATGCGATGACTCTGTCCCGGCGGGCTGTGCTGGTGGGGGCTGCGGTGGGCGGCGTGGGGGCCGGTGCGGCGGCGTTCGGTGCGAATATGGTTGGGGCGCAACCCATCAGGCATCGGGCTGCGGGGCAGGATTACCTGGTCGGGGTGGGGATCGCGGATATCACCGGGGCCCCGGCGGGGCAGGGGATGATGGGGTACTCCGAGGCCGATCAGGTCACTACGGGGCTGTTGACGCGGTGTTACGCGCGGGCCTACGTCGTGGTGGATCAGGCTACGGGGGATCGGGTTGCGTTCGTGAATACGGACAATGCCTGCTTGTTCCAGTCGGTGCATCTGGTGGTGATGCAGCAACTTCAGCAGCGGTTCGGGGATCTGTATACCGAGCGGAACGTCAATCTGAATGCGACGCACAACCACAACTCGTGTGGTGGTACCGCGCGGGAGTATGCGTATTCGCTTGCGGCCATGGGGTTTCAGCAGAACTCGCATGATGCCGAGGTGAACGGGATCGTGAAGGCGATCGTTGCGGCGCACGAGAATCTCGGGCCGGGGTCGATCATGCTCGGGCGGGGGGAGTTGCACGATGCCAGCGTGAACCGGTCGCGGGTGGCGTTCGAGGCCAATCCGGATGAGGACAAGGCGGCGTTTCCGGATGCCATCGATCCGCAGGTCACCGTGCTGCGATTCCGGCAGGGCGGCAAGGATGTCGGGGCGATCACCTGGTTCGCGACGCACGGTACCTCGCTGACCGATCGCAACACCCTCATCTCCGCGGACAACAAGGGATACGCCAGCTATCGCTGGGAGCACGACGAGATGGGTGTGCGGCACCTCGACGGCGCGCCGTCGTTCGTGGCCGCGTTCCCGCAGACCAATGCGGGCGATATGACGCCCAACCTGTGGATCCGGCCCATGCATCCGTCGGGGCCGACCGAGGACAATCGCACCAACTGCGCCATCATCGGTGAACGTCAATATCAGGCGGGCCGAAAGGCTTTCGACGCCGCGACGCCGATGGGCAGTGCCGGCGTGGATTCGGTGCTGCACTATGTGAACCTCGCGGACACCGCCATCGCCGGCGACTACACCCCGGATGGCAAGCCGGCCCGCACCTCGCCCGCCATGATGGGCGCGGCGGCCATGGCGACCAGCACCGAGGACAACTGGAACTCGCAGCTGTCGTTCCTGCAGGAGGGCGACGCCAATCCGATGGTGGCCGCGCTCGGCGGACTCAACTCGCCGATCGAAGACTGGATGCGAGATGTGCAGGCGCCCAAACTGATTCTGGCCCCACTGGGAGTGCTGCCGCCGCGGCCGTGGGTGCCGCAGATCGTGCCGCTGCAGCTGATGCGCATCGGCGATCTGGTGCTGGCCTCGGGGCCGTCGGAGTACACCGTCGTGTCGGGGCTGCGAATCCGGCGACTGGTGGCGCGGGCATTGAATGTGCCGCTGGAGAACGTGCTGCTGCAGGGCTACGCCAACGGCTACTGCGGATACGTCACCACCCCTGAGGAATACGCCTCCCAGCAGTACGAGGGCGGCGAAACCCTATACGGGCGCTGGACGCTCTCGGCCCACATGCAGGAATTCGACCGGCTGGCAAAGGCTTTGGCGGCACGCATCGATCTCGGCCGCGGCCCGGCCCCGCTCGACTGGGCCTTCGGATTGCAGCCGAACCTGCTGCCGCCGGTCCCGGCCGACCTGCCGTACGCCGGTCGCGCCTACGGTGACGTTCTCATCCAGCCTGACGCGAACTACGGGGCAGGACAGACGGTTTCGGTGGAGTTCGTCGGCGCTCACCCCAATAACAACTTCCACCTGGACGGCACCTACTTCGAGGTCCAGCAGAGCTCCGGCGACAACTGGCGGCGCGTCTACGACGACAACGACTGGTGCACCGAACTGCACTGGTCCCGCCCGGACGGCCAGCCCGCCGCCTCCACCATCGCCATTCAGTGGACGGTGCCCGACACTGCCCCTTCGGGCCGCTATCGCATTCAGTACACCGGCGACAGTCGCGACGGCGCCGGAACGATCAACGAATTCACTGGAACATCAGCGGAATTCGTGGTCGGCTGAGGCATGGTGTTTGTCCGGCCGGCTGAATTGGCCGACGAGAAGTTCCTGTGGGCCATGCTGTTCGAGGCGTCACACGCCCGTGACCGGGGCCTGACCTCGCCCGAACAGCTGATGGATCAGTCGAATGTGGCGCGTTACGTCCAAGACTGGGGCGCCGCGGGTGATCTCGGTGTGGTCGGCGGGACCGACGGGGTGCTGCTGGGCGCGGCCTGGCTGCGCAGGTTCACCGCCGAGAACGCCGCCTTCGGCTACGTCGATGACGACACTCCAGAGCTGGCAATCGGTGTCGCACCCGAGAGCCGTGGGACCGGACTCGGGACGAAGCTGATGACCTCACTCCTCGACGCCGCCCGTGAGCAGTACGGCGCCGTGAGTCTGAGTGTCCGCCTGGAGAATCCGGCCCGGCGACTCTACGAACGTCTCGGCTTCGTCGACGTCCCGGGATCGGAGCAGATCAATCCGGCCGGAACCACTAGCATCACAATGCTTCTCCGCTTCCGCTGATCGACGGGCCCTTCGGCACAATGCCGCTCTGACCGGGCTGCAGCGCAGCCCGTTGGCGTCGACCATTCGCCGTCCGCCTGTCGGCCGACCAGCCCTGCACTCCAGCCGATCAGTCCTGCGGTGCGAGGTCGAAGGCCAACCGGCCCGGCGCGAGATAGTCGTCGCGGTCCAGCAGCATCCGGACCTCCGGCCGCTCACCCTCCGGCATCCGCGCGACCTCCTCGTGCAGCGGCGTCCGGAACGCCTCACCCCGGGCGGTGATCAGCGGCAGCCAGTTGTCGTGATGGTTGGGCACGAACACCTTCGGCCGCAGCGCCTCGATATAGCTGCGCGGGTCCCGCAGCCCATTCGTGAACTGGTTGTACCCCTGCACCGCGCCGATGTGCACGTCCGATGCGGGCAGCGCGCGCAGCACATCCAGGACATGCGGTGCCTTGTCCAGCAGCGGGCCGGAGGAATCGTGCCAGGTCAGCACGAAATCGCCGAGCCGGAACTGGTACAGCAGAACTCCGCCCTCCGGCGCGAGCAGGTTGCGCGCCAGGTGTCCGGCGTCGGCCAGCCCCGGGGGATAGGCGCGGACATCGCACAGGCAGGGCTTGGGTCGCACGGGTGCGGAGGCATCCGCGCCCTCGTGCCGCGGTGTCCGTGCCGAGTGCAGGTGGCGCACCGCGGTCACCGAAAGTTCCGGCGCGAGCTCGAAGTCGTAGCGGTCGCCCGGCGCGGACTTGCCGGAACCCAGTTCCTGACAAGCCAATTCGGCCCCGCCCACCTGCTTGCGAGCCGTCGCGCAATGCTCGGCTGTCCCGTGCACCACCGCCCCGCTCGCCCGCGCGATCGCCCCGGCATCGGCCGCATGATCGAAATGCCCGTGCCCGATGAAGATCGCCGCTGGATCCAGCGCCGCGACCTCCTCCGGCCCGGTCGGCACATACCCGGACGTCGCCCCGCGCGGGACCCACGCGTCCAGCAGAAACACCACGCCACCCATGGCCACCGCGAAACTGGCACACCCGAACCAGGACACCAGCACCTGATCCTCCCGCACCGCCCCGCTGACCGGGTCCACCGCCGCCTCCCCGAAAAAGCGCTGACGTGCGGCAATGGTCTGACTACTGGCCACCCGGTACCCCTTTGTCTCGCGTCACAGCGGACACCGCCCGCCGCCGCCCCGCATTCTGCCCCGCATCCGCCTGACCTGTCATCCGCCTGCCCTCACCACCGGTCCCCGCACAACCCTCGGCGTATCCGCCCTGCAACCCGGCGCTGCACCGTCGCCGGATACATCGCTCGGCTCGGAGGCGTGAGCGAGGCGGCAGTATCACCGAGGCCCAGAGCGCAACGCTGGGCGGATATGCCCTGAAGCCTGGCTTCACATCGCAGCTCGCGGCGTCTCTTGGCTCGATGGCGCGAGCACGGTCGCACTATCACCGACAGTGATGCCGCAGACCGCACGGCGACCACGCAATTGTTCGAGACGCGTATTGCTCGAGCCTCTCCGATATGTCGTACGGCACGATCGAGCGGGTGCTGTGGTCGCCAATCGTCGTTCGGTCGCGGTCGTGCCGACCGCGGCAGATATGCCTGGAACGACGGATGCGCTGCGGGGCGAGGAGTCGCCGCCGGGGTGCGGACGCCACTCATCCGACCTTCGATCGGCCGAATTGGTCGAGGCCGAAGCCAATTGGTTGTCGTCGCCCGGGTTCTGGAATGGTGGGGATTCTCATCTGCTCGATGGCCGACATCCGGATCTCGGGGCGGACATCGGCCTCGCCGATTGGTCCCACGCCAGTGGGAACGGGGCCGGCGGGCGCGTGGGTGAACGCCAGGGAGCGGGTTATCAAGGGGCGCTCGCACACTCGCGTAGGTAACCGAGACCTTGCCGTTGCCGTGGGCTATCGGTTGGTGAATCCTGGAATCACACCGTGACTAAGCGGTCGGTAAATGTTCAGCCTGCTGTTAATCAATCGGCGTTGCATCGAATTCAGAGGTAGCTGAACGAAGGCTGCCGGTAGGCAATGGGGGCCTGACATGTATCCGGAAGTGCGTGCGGGCGCGCATGATCGCGATGACCACAAGTACACGATGCGCATCAGCCGGCTGGCGATCGACAAACTCGGCATTCGGCTCTACGACAGGGTCTCGGCGGTCCTGGCCGAACTCATCGCCAATTCCTACGATGCCGACGCCACCGAGGTGGAGGTCGTGCTGCCGTGGGGCGCGATGCTGGCCGGAACCGTCAGGGCCGCAGACGAACCGGTGTACGAGATCGTCGTCTCCGACAACGGGCACGGGATGACCGCCGAGGAGATAAACGAGCACTACCTGATGGTCGGGTCCGACCGGCGTGTGCGCACCGGGTCCGATCTGTCCCGGGAACGGCGGCGGCCGGTGATGGGGCGCAAGGGAATCGGCAAGCTGGCCGCCTTCGGCATCTGCCGCACCATCGAGGTGATCACGGCCGGCAGCCGGGACGAGGACCGAACACCCTTGGGGTGGATCGTCTCCCACATCGTGATGGACCTCGACGACATGCTCTCCGACACCGAGAGCGATTACTTCCCCCGCCCGGGCCGTCTGGACGGCACCTTCACCTCCCAACGGGGCACCACCATCATCCTGAGGAATTTCTTTCGCAAGCGGGTGAATACGGGGACCGAACTGAACCGGCAGCTGGCGGCCCGTTTCGGCATCGAACGCGCGGACTGGCGGGTGGAGGTGCGCAATGCCATCGGCCCGGAGAGCTTCATTCTCAGCCAGCTGCCGATCGACGTCATGGAGGAGACCCGGATCGACGCCGGCCGGGTGCCGGTGCGATTCGGGCGGCAATTCCTGCCGGTGACGGGGTGGATCGCCTACTCGAAACAGCCGTACCGCGACGAGGCGATGGCCGGGGTCCGCATTTACGCGCGCGGCAAGATCGTCGCGCAGACAAGGGATTTCGGTATCTCCTCCGGATTCACCGGCGAATTCAAACTGCGCTCCTATCTGGTCGGCGCGATCCACGTCGACTGGCTCGACGATGACGACGATCTCGTCCGCTCCGACCGCCAGGACATCATGTGGAGCTCCCCGCGCGGTGAGGCGCTCGCGCAGTGGGGCCGGGCGCTGATCAAGGAGATCGGAAGGCTCGGCGAGAAATCCATCCGCCGCCGGGTCTGGGAGGAGTTCGTCGAGCGCTCCCGCATCCACGAGACCCTCGACGCCATCGCGCCCGGCGACCGCGTGTTCCGCGACTCCGTCCTGGACGCGGCACGAATCCTGGTGGCGCACAAGGATCGTGCCTCGATGGACGATCCCGCGCACATCGAGAACATGCTGCGGCTGGCGCTGTCGCTGGGCCCGCAGCGCAGCCTGCTCGACACCCTCAAGGAGATCGCCGAGGACGCCGATCCCGCACTGGACGTCGTGGTCGCGCTGTTCGAGCGGGCCCGGGTGGCCGAGATCTACTCGCTGGGCCAGATCGCCAGTGAGCGTGTCGCCGTGGTGAACCGGCTGCGCTCGCTCATCGACGACCGCCGCTCTCTGGAACGACCCTTCCAGGAGCTCATCGAATCCGCCCCCTGGCTGCTCGCCCCCGAGTGGACCCCGCTGGGCATGAACGAATCCCTCAAACGCGTGCGCGCCAGCTTCGAACGCTGGTACGCACAGAAATTCGGCACCCCGCTGGTGACCACGTCCATCGGCAGCGAGAAGCGCGAACCCGACTTCGTCCTGCTGCACGACTCCGGCGAACTGTGGATCGTCGAGATCAAGCGCATGGACTACCACCTCACCGACGAGGAGTACAACCGCGCCGTCAACTACCTCTACGAACTCGACCACTTCCTCGACGAGAACCCCCGCATCGGCGCCCAATTCCCGCGCCGCCGTCTCACTTTCATCGTCGACCACATCGACAAGCTCGGCCCCGCGTCCCTCTCCTCCCTGGTCAGCGACCAGCGAGTGGACCGCCGCACCTGGCGCGAACTCCTCGACGCCACCCTCCGAGCCCACCGCGACTTCCTCGAACGCGTCTACGCCATGCGAGATCCCGAAGCCGACGAGAACACCCCGCCCCGAAACATGCGCGCCGGCTGAGGAAACCAGGATCAGGGAGCTCGCATCGAGGAGATTCGCCCGAATCGCCACCACCAGAGCTGCCTGACCTCCAGCGACCCCGGGGTGGGGTCGCCCGCGCCGCATTGTCAGCGCCGGGCCGGAGGGGCACGGCCCGCGTGACGCGGCAGTGCGCGATGCGGGGCGCGGTGCCCGGGCCGAAGAAGGGCCGGCCCGGGCACCTGCGGCGCAAGGCGCCGCGAAAGATGAGGCAGCTGGCCGCGACTCACGGTGACCTCGTCCCGCGGACGCGAATGTACAAATGCGATGCGGCGGCCGTGCAGGGGTGACACCGCACGACCACCCTGGGCGAACCAGGATCAAGGAGCTCTCACCGCGCAGCTTTGTCTGTATCACCGCCATCGCAGCTCTCTGATCTTGGTCGGGAAGTTGGTCGGAAGGTGCGTCTGCGGGCGCGGGAGGGCGGTTGTGGTGGTGCGGGATTCGAGGTGAAACGGGATGTGCGGGAAGGGCGTTGGCCAGGAGGTTCGGCGCAGAGGAAGTCGGCGGGCGAGTGATACGTGGGGGCAGGGAAATTCGATAGGGAGGTAGGGCCGTGTGAGTCGCCTTGGCTGTAGGAGCGGCTGGGCGGGCGTGGCGGCCGACCGTGCGGGCCGGGGGCGTGACACCATGGACCGCGGCACGCGCGGGGGCGTGGGAGTCCGGTCGGATCGAGAAGGTTTGGTAATGGTGCACGGCACGGTGAAGTGGTTCGACAGCGAAAAGGGGTTCGGGTTCCTGAGTCCGGACAGTGGCGAGCCGGACGTGTTCGTGGAGTACACCGCGGTGGAGGGCGAGGGCTTCCGGTCGCTTGTGGAGGGGCAGCGGGTCGAGTTCGAGGTGCGGCGCACCAAGCCGGGGCCCGAGGCGCTGATCGTGCGGGTCATCGCGGGAGCCGACTACTGAGACGCGGCGCCCGGCCGAACACGCACGCGGCGGTCGTCCCGAGGTGATCGGGGCGGCCGCCGCTGCGTGATGCTCGGGGGATGCTGTCAGCCGTGCAGCCGCCGCCGGAAGAATTCCGCGCACAGAGCCTGTGCATGTTGCCGGTGGGCCGCGTTGTCCCCGACGAATTCCGCGGCGGCTCGCTCGAATTCGGCGGAGATGAACGTCGCGATCGGTTCGGGCACGCTGCCGGCGCCCATTTCCCGGGTGCGGGATTTCAATTCCGTCAGTTCTTTCACCGCGGTGGTGAAATCGCCGGGAAGGTCGCATTCGCCGAGCAGGGTCGGCAAATGCATCGGTGCCACCGCTTTATCCGGGTATTCGTGTAGCCAGCGCAATGCCATGGCCGGCCGCAAAGAATAGAACACCTTTTTCAGCGAACGATTGGTATCGAAGAGACGCCACTGCCGGCGGCCCAGATGCAGGTAGTGCCGGGCCACCCGGTTGCGGTCGGCGACTTCGTCGGCCAGTGCGCGCAATTCGTCCCGGAATTGCGTGTCACCGCGGTAGACGATCGGCGACATCAGCCATTCGATGAGGACTGCGTTCCCGTTCACCAGCAATCGCAACGCCTTCACGAGGTCCCAGCCATTGACATCGAGTAAGCCAACCAAAGGGGTCTCGATGACGTCGCGACCGGGCCAGGGGGTGAGGTAGCCGTCCAGCGGCCGGAGGTAGACGAAGCGGCAGTCGTAGTCCGAGTCGGGGGAGGGGAAGCCCCAGGCGCGGCTGCCGCTCTCGATGGCGAGCAGCACGTCGACGCGGTGTTCGCGCACGATCCGGTCCAGTTCGCCGTCGATCGTGGCGACCACCGCCGGGTCCATGGAAGCGGGGATCGAGCGCAGGGTCATGACGGTCGACGTTAGCGCCCCGGGATCCCGCTGGTCCACGCGTTTTCCGTGCGACGAGGCCCCCAGAAATAGGGGCGTGATAGCCGCGTTATATGGCGGGAATTCGACACTCATATGAATGGGACCACAGAATCCGGATGGTGTGACACCAGTCACATCACGTAAATCCGCCGTAACAGGCCGTGAAACCGGCCCGATAGGCTTCATGTCAGAAAGTTCGTACGGAATTCAGAAGAGGTATTTTCATGATCCCCGTTATCATCGACACCGGTTCCGCTGCCCTCAACGGCCTGCTCGACACCGGTTCGGCCGCGCTGCACGGCATCCTGTCCACCCTGTGGACCGGCTCCTTCGGCCGCTAGGAACTGCTGACGTCGATTACTCGACTTTCGAAAGCCCGGTCTCGGACTCCGTAGCTCCGACGCCGGGCTTTCGGCTATCCGTGAAGGATGTCTCAACGCCCTGAATTGCGTCTCGAGAGCGTGCAAGTCCGTCGAATTCAGCCGAAAGTCGAGGTCGCACTTTCGCTGGGACACCTTCCCGGCAATGCCCTATTTCGGATACGCCGTGGCCGACATCATGATCGCCGCCGCGGACCAGGCCGCCGACACCCCGGCCTGGTGGGATGCCGACCTACCGGCCGCCTGACGTGGAACCCGCAGGTGAGAAGCGACGCACCGAAAGATCCACGCGAGAAGCGGAATCGGGGCTGTCACTGTGAATATCGAAGCGCTGCAGTCACTGGCGCAGATCTGGACCGACGGCGCGGCAGCAGATCCGCTGCTGACGGCCGAAGTTGCCGCCTGAGTCGTGCTGCCCGGGCCGGTTCCGGGATCTCCGACACACACTCCGGGTAAACCCGCAGTTCACAGGTTTGATGGCAGTTGCCTACCAGGCGGTAAAACCCCCCGGATCCCAGCGCACTAAGCTATCGCCCGTAAATCCCGGAACCCTTCCTCAGGAGTACCCCACCGTGAGCCAAGCAGGCCGTCCTGTTGTTCTGATCGCCGACAAGCTCGCCCAGTCGACCGTCGACGCGCTCGGCGACGGTGTCGAGGTGCGCTGGGTCGATGGCCCCAACCGCCCCGAGCTGCTCGCGGCCGTGCCGGAAGCCGATGCGCTGCTGGTCCGTTCGGCCACCACCGTCGATGCCGAGGTGCTCGAGGCCGGCAAGAACCTCAAGATCGTCGCCCGGGCCGGCGTCGGCCTCGACAATGTCGACGTGCCCGCGGCCACCGAGCGCGGCGTCATGGTCGTCAACGCGCCGACCTCCAACATCCACACCGCCGCCGAGCACGCCGTCACCCTGCTGCTCTCGGCCGCCCGCCAGATCCCGGCCGCCGACGCCACCCTGCGCGAGCACACCTGGCAGCGCAGCAAGTTCAACGGTGTCGAGATCTTCGGCAAGACCGTCGGCGTCATCGGCCTGGGCCGTATCGGCCAGCTGTTCGCGCAGCGTCTCGCCGCCTTCGAGACCAAGGTCGTCGCGTACGACCCCTACACCTCGCCGGCCCGCGCCGCCCAGCTGGGCATCGAGCTGCTGACCCTGGACGAGGTGCTCGAGCGCGCCGACTTCATCTCCATTCACCTGCCCAAGACTCCTGAGACCAAGGGCATGCTGAACAAGGAGACGCTCGCCAAGACCAAGAAGGGCGTCATCATCGTCAACGCCGCCCGCGGCGGTCTGATCGACGAGCAGGCCCTGGCCGACGCCATCACCTCCGGCCACGTGCGCGCCGCCGGTATCGACGTCTTCGAGACCGAGCCGTCCACCGACAGCCCGCTGTTCAACCTGCCGCAGGTCGTGGTGACCCCGCACCTGGGCGCCTCCACCGCCGAGGCCCAGGACCGCGCCGGCACCGATGTCGCCAAGTCCGTCCAGCTCGCCCTCGCCGGCGAGTTCGTGCCCGGCGCGGTGAACGTCACCGGTGGCGCGGTCAACGAGATCGTCGCCCCGTGGCTGGACATCGTCCGCAAGCAGGGCGCGCTGCTGGGCGCCCTCGCCGACGAGCTGCCGGTCTCCCTCGAGGTCCAGGTGCGCGGCGAGCTGTCCTCGGAAGACGTTGCGGTGTTCGAGCTCTCGGCTCTGCGCGGCGTGTTCTCGGCCCTCATCGAGGACTCGGTGACCTTCGTCAACGCCCCGTCGCTGGCCAAGGACCGCGGCCTCGAGGCCTCCGTCACCACCCACAGCGAGAGCCCGACCCACCGCAGCCTGGTCGACTTGCGCGCCGTGTTCGGCGACGGCCGCACCCTGAATGTGGCCGGCACCCTGACCGAGCCCGCTCAGGTCGAGAAGATCGTCAACATCAACGGCCGCAACTACGACATGCGCGCCGAGGGCCTGAACCTGGCCGTCCTCGCCTACGAGGACAAGCCCGGCCAGCTCGGCCGCCTGGCCACCAAGCTCGGCGACGCGGGCATCGACATCCTCGCCGCCCAGCTCACCCAGGACCTCGACCAGGAAGGCGCCACCGTCGTCCTCCGCGTCAACAAGGAGGTCCCGGCCGACGTCCAGACCGCCATCGCCGAGGCCGTCGGCGCGGCCAAGGTCGCCCTGGTCAGCCTGGACTGAGATAGACCGCTACGCGATGAGGGCCCCTTCCACGGACAGTGGAAGGGGCCCGATGCGTTCGGGGGGAAGTATCAGCGACCCGGCCGGCGATCCCGGGCTTCGATCGCGTCGCGCGCTTCGGCCAGACCGGCCGTCGGGTCCTGGTCCCGGTACAGCTTGATGGCCTGGATCTTCTTGCCGCGCTGCAGGAGATCGTCGATCGCGCTGTAGTCGATGACGCCGCCAGGATCGGCGATACCGAGATGCTCGATGATGAGATCGATCTTGCGTTCCAGGCGATGAAGTTTGCGCTCGAGTCGGAGATTGTCGAACATCCACCGAACACTACCGACGCCGCCATGATTGATGAATGCGAGGAAAGACGCCGCCGACCGAGCCGCTGTCCGCGCGGGAGCGGCGCAATCTGCTGATCGGGAGCACCGTCGTCGTCACGCTGATCGTGGCGGGGGTGGTGGCGTGGGCGGTGTTCGATCATCGGCCGGATTACTCGCGCTCCGAGAATGGTTGTGTCGCAGTGCTTTCCGCCGGGACCATGGGTGGTCAGCAGCAGCGGGCGTGTGGCACGCAGGCGCAGGAATGGTGCCGGACGGTGGCGGGGCAGCAGGACGCTCTTGCCCTGCGCGTGCAACAGGAGTGCCGCCGCGCGGGAATTCGGCCCTGGCCCACGTGCCGCCACGACCGGTGCGAGCGGCCGGTGATCCCACTGGTTGGGAGCGATTCGCCCTGGTGAAAGGGGTTGCGGGCGTACCCGCTATGGTGGCCGGTGACTCTCCTGCCAGCGCGGAGAGGATCACCCGCGCGTTTTATCGAACGGAGCATGGATTTCATGAAACTGGCTGTCATTCCGGGCGACGGTATCGGTCCCGAGGTCATCGCCGAGGCCCTCAAGGTGCTCGACGTGGTGGTGCCCGGTGTCGAGAAGACCGAATACGACCTGGGAGCCAAGCGGTTCCATGCCACCGGCGAGATCCTCCCGGACAATGTCATCCCGGAGCTCAAGCAGCACGACGCCATCCTGCTGGGCGCCATCGGCGACCCGTCGGTGCAGAGCGGCCTGCTCGAGCGCGGCCTGCTGCTGCGCACCCGCTTCGAGCTGGACCACCACGTGAACCTGCGCCCGTCCAAGCTGTACCCGGGCGTCACCAGCCCGCTCGCGGCCAACCCGGACATCGACTTCGTGGTCGTGCGCGAGGGCACCGAGGGCCCCTACACCGGCACCGGCGGCGCGATCCGCGTCAACACCCCGCACGAGGTGGCCACCGAGGTCTCCACCAACACCCGCTTCGGCGTCGAGCGCGTGGTCCGCTACGCCTTCGAGACCGCCCGCAAGCGCCGCAAGCACCTGACCCTGGTGCACAAGAACAACGTGCTGGCCTTCGCCGGTTCGCTGTGGTCGCGCACGGTCGCCGAGGTCGGCGCGGAGTACCCGGACATCGAAACCGCCTACCAGCACATCGATGCCGCCACCATCCACATGGTCACCGACCCGGGCCGCTTCGACGTGATCGTCACCGACAACCTGTTCGGCGACATCATCACCGACCTGGCCGCCGCCGTCTCCGGTGGCATCGGCCTGGCCGCCTCCGGCAATATCGACGCCTCGGGCACCAACCCGTCCATGTTCGAGCCGGTGCACGGTTCGGCCCCGGACATCGCGGGCCAGTCCAAGGCCGACCCGACCGCCGCGATCCTCTCGGTGTCCCTGCTGCTGAACCACCTCGGCAAGGCCGAGGAGGCCGCCCGCATCGAGGCCGCCGTCGCCAAGGATCTGGCGTCGCGCTCGGGCGCCGCCTCGACCGTCGAGGTCGGCGACCGGATCGCCGCCTCGCTCTAGCGTTCCACGGTCGAGCCCCCGTTCCCGCGACCGCGGGAACGGGGGCTTTTCCTTGTTCACGGCCGGATATCGAGCCCGACAAGGTGATTCGCCGGTCCGTACCACCCGGCGAATCGTCCAAACCCGACTACTTCACACGCTTCGTCCGTTCCCTCTCCGTCGCCGAAATGTAATCCTGGGAGGGGTTTCGTTGAAACCTCCTGGGCCAGTGAGGCATATCGCACATTTTTATTCGGATGCGAAAACTTAACGGGCACAGCTCTTCCTGATTTGCCGACGATCAGCCGGTCACCGGGAACCCCTGGGCACCAACGGGACTGCCGCCAGCGCCACCACCGCCGCCAGCAGGTAGGTGATCGAAAAACCGGCCGCGGTGATCAATGCGCCGAAGGCCGGGGCGATCACGGCCGCCGCCAGGTTCTGGCCCGTGTTCTGGATACCCAGCCCGCGACCCGACCAATAGGGACCGGCGATCTCGGCGACAGCCGTGAAGGCCAGGCCGTTGTCGGCCACCGTGATGACCGACGCCGCGACCAGAATCGGGACGGCCGCCCACCACTGGTGCGTCCAGGCCGCTACGGCCAAGGCGGACATGGAGATTACGGCCGCGATCGCCACCGTGTGCAGCGGCCGCAACCGGCTGCCCACCCGATCCGACCAGATTCCCGCGCCGATTCGCCCTCCCGCGCCCAGGATTTGGGTGGCCGTGACCAGCGCGCCCGCCGCCGGCAGCGACATGCCGACATCCCGGTGCAGCCACAGCAGGCCGAAGGTCCAGATGGTGGCCTGCGGGATCACCAGCAGAATCGACACCCCGTGAATGCGCCACAGCGTGGAGTCGCCGCGGTACGGGTTGGCGGGACGCCCTGCGCCCCCGGCGGATTCGGGCCGCGGCGGATCCACGATCCCGAACAGGCAGCCGACCGCGGCCGCGCCAGCCATGGCCGCGGGGACCAGGACGGCCATCGAGAACCCGTGTGCCGCAGCGACGGCCGGGATGGTCATCGCGCCGACGGCCACGCCCAGCGGCTGGGCGGCCTGCCGGATGCCCATGGCCATCCCGCGCTGATCCGGCGGGAACCAGCCCACGATGACCCGCCCGCTGGCGGCATTGGTGCTGCCCGCTCCGGCCCCGGCCAGGAACAGCAATGCGCCCAGCGCAACATAGTTCGAGACCGTCGCCGCCGCCGCGCCCGCCGCGAACATCAGCGCGGGACCGGCCACCAGGGCCTTGTGCTCGCCCACATGATCGACGATCCAGCCCCACGCGATCAGCGTGCAGACCAGGCCGACGGTGGGCATGGCGACCAGCAGGCCGGCGGTGGCCAGCGGCATTCCGCGCTGGGTCAGTGCGGGCAGCAGGAAGGCGGTGCCGTGCACCAGCGCGGCGCTGGAGCTCTGGGCGAAGACGCCGAGCGCCAGCATGGTCCACCGTCGTTTCGTGCCGATCTGTGTCACGGTGGCCATGGCCCTCACCTCTGTCTCATTATGTGAAATAGACGTCCTACTCTGTGAACATCGGATCTCACCGTACACGTGATGCGCAAGACGATTTCTGGGACGAGCTGTCAGTTTGCTCACACTCGCCCACTGATCTTGTGAGTCCACCCGCGAGACCCGAGTTCGCTTGCGTATAAGGGCTTTCCACATTCGGATCCGGGCGATGCGGGCCGGGATGCCACCCCTCCCGGCGGGCCCCGCCCCCGCCCGGCCTGCCCTCGTCCCCGGCTCCGGTCCCGCCCCGCGGTTGGGCGCGTTCGGGCAGGTCGAGGCCGGTCGATAGGATGCCAACCATGCGCCTAGGTCGAGTTGCCAGCCCAGATGGAGTCGCTTTCGTCAGCATCGAAGGGGACGGTTCCGACGCCGTCGTCCGGGAGATCGCCGAACACCCGTTCGGCACCCCGACCTTCACCGGTCGCAGCTGGCCGCTGGCCGACGTGCGCCTGCTGGCCCCGATCCTCGCCAGCAAGGTGATCTGCATCGGCAAGAACTACGCCGCGCACGCCGAGGAGATGGGCGGCCCGGCCCCGGCCGACCCGGTCATCTTCATGAAGCCGAGCACCTCGATCCAGAGCCCCAACGCTCCGATCATCCTGCCGCCCAGCTCTTCTCAGGTCGACTACGAGGGCGAACTGGCGATCGTCATCGGCCGCCCCTGCAAGGACGTGCCCGCCGCCCGCGCCGGCGAGGTGATCCTGGGCTACACCGTCGCCAATGACGTCACCGCCCGTGACCAGCAGCGGCACGACGGCCAGTGGACCCGCGCCAAGGGCTACGACACCTTCTGCCCGCTCGGCCCGTGGATCGAGACCGCGCTGGACCCTTCGGATCTGGAGATCGTCACCGAGGTCGACGGCCAGGTGAAGCAGCGCAGCCGCACTTCACTTCTGCTGCACGATATTCCGAAGCTGATCGAGTGGGTCACCGCCGTAATGACCTTGCTCCCGGGCGATGTCATCCTCACCGGCACCCCGGAGGGCGTCGGCCCGCTGCAGGCCGGCCAGACCGTGTCGGTGACCGTCTCCGGCATCGGCACCCTGTCCAATCCCGTTGCCGCCAAACGCTGAACGAAAGAGAGCCATGACTGACGTCCGGGTTCGTTTCTGCCCGTCACCCACCGGCACACCGCATGTGGGTCTGGTCCGTACCGCCCTGTTCAACTGGGCCTACGCGCGCCACCACGGCGGCACCTTCGTCTTCCGCATCGAAGACACCGACGCCGCACGCGATTCCGAGGAGTCCTACAACGCCATCCTCGACGCCCTGCGCTGGCTCGGCCTCACCTGGGACGAGGGCCCCGAGGTCGGCGGCCCCTACGGCCCATACCGGCAGTCGCAGCGGCGTGACATTCATCTCGATGTGGTGCAGCGACTGCTGGCAGCGGGGGAGGCCTACGAATCCTTCGCCACCCCTGACGAAGTCGAGGCCCGGCACAAGGCCGCCGGCCGCGATCCCAAGCTCGGCTACGACAACTTCGACCGCGACCTGACCGCCGAGCAGATCGCCGCCTACAAGGCCGAGGGCCGCCCGGCGGTGGTCCGGCTGCGCATGCCCGACCAGGACCTCACCTGGCACGACCTGGTGCGCGGCGAGACCACCTTCCGCGCGGGCGTGGTCCCCGACTTCGCGCTCACCCGCGGTAATGGCGATCCGCTCTATACGCTGGTCAACCCGGTCGACGACGCGATGATGAAGATCACCCACGTTTTGCGTGGCGAGGATCTGCTGTCCTCCACTCCGCGGCAGCTCGCGCTCTACGAGTCGCTGAAACGAATCGGCGTCGCGGAGTTCACCCCGGAGTTCGGTCACCTGCCCTTCGTGATGGGCCAGGGCAACAAGAAGTTGTCCAAGCGTGATCCGGAGTCGAATCTCTTCCATCACCGCGACCGCGGGTTCATTCCCGAGGGTTTGCTGAATTATCTGGCACTGCTCGGCTGGAGCATCGCCGATGATCATGACCTGTTCTCGATGACCGAGATGGTGGCAGCCTTCGATATCTCGAAGGTGAATTCGAATCCGGCTCGATTCGACCAGAAGAAGGCCGATGCGCTGAACGCCGAACATATTCGGAGGCTGACCCCCGGTGATTTTGCTCACCGGCTGCGCGAGTTCCTTACCGGACACGGCCATATCGGTGCCGAGATCGACGAGAAGCTGTTCGAAACTGCGGCCGATCTGGTGCAGACCCGGATCAAGGTGCTCGGCGAAGCCTGGGATCTGCTGAAGTTCCTCTTCATCAAGCCCGAAGAGTTCGTCATCGACCCCGCCGCGGAGAAAAAGAATCTGGGCACCGATGCCGCTCCGGTGCTGCAGGCGGCGGTGAAAGCCCTCGAAGGTGTTTCGGAATGGACCGTCACGCCCCTGGAAGAGGCGCTCAAAGCCGCTCTCATCGACGAACTGGGCCTCAAGCCGAACAAGGCCTTCGCGCCCGTGCGCGTGGCCGTGACCGGATCCCACATCAGCCCGCCGCTGTTCGAGTCGCTGGAACTGCTGGGCCGCGAGCTCACCATGGACCGCATGCGGTCCGCGCTCGCCGGGATCGCCTGAGCTCGCCGGGATTCGCCCGGGATCGGTTCCGCGAAGGCCCGCGGGTAATCCGAAATGATACACAAACCGGCCCCTGACCAGCCGGTTTGTGTATCTGCCGGGGGATGCTGCTAATCTTCTTCTCGGCCGGAAAGCGGTCGGGAGCTTCCCCCGAGAGGAACCCGAAAGCCCAGGTCAATGGGGTATGGTGTAATTGGCAACACAGCTGATTCTGGTTCAGCCATTCTAGGTTCGAGTCCTGGTACCCCAGCTGCGAGAGCTCCGGCTCTCGAATTCGAGAAGCTTCGGCGGATCACAAAATCTGCCGAAATCTCATCCTGGTCCCGTCGTCTAGCGGCCTAGGACGCCGCCCTCTCAAGGCGGTAGCGCGGGTTCAAATCCCGTCGGGACTACAAAGCGAAGGCCCCCAGCCGAACGGCTGGGGGCCTTCGCTGTTCTGTATGACCACGGTTGCCGGCCAGCGGCCTCCATGCTTGCCGGCCGGCCGTACCTATGGTTGCTGACCGGCGGTACTGCCGCCCAGCGGCATGGCGGGCAGGCCGAGTTTGCGGTGATCCCAGCTGCGGGTGCGCTCGGGCACCACGCGCACGGCCACCCGCTTGTTCAGCATGGCTTCCACGAACGGCTTGGCCTCGTCGCTGTACGGCCCGGTATAGCGCTCCCAGACGCTGATTCCCACCTTGAACAGCGCCTCGGGGTCGTCGACGACCTCCGCGCGGCCCTCGATGGAGATGCCGCGCAGCTGGTCGTAGGTGTCGCCGGCCTCGAGCATCACGGTGATGCGCGGATCGCGGCGCAGATTCACCGTCTTCTGGGCCTTGGCCTTGGTCTCGAACCAGATCTCGCCGTCGATCACCGCGTACCACATGGCGACCAGATGTGGTGCGCCCGTGGCGCCCAGCGTGGCCATGGTGGCGATGCGGCTGCGCTCGATGAATTCGGTGATCTCCTGGTCGGACATCACGATCTGCGCGCGTTGATTAACTCCCATGGGCCGACTGTAATTTACGGCGTATGAGCGCAGTCACAGTGGCCATTTCCTGCCACCTGGCGCACAGCCGGAGCGGCCGATCCGGCCCTGGAAACGGCACATCCGGGCCCCGGAAACCAGCGCAGCCCCCGCCGGAATCCGGCGCGGGCTGCGGTCGGGAAGTCGGGCAACTGCGGGCAGGTGGCTGAGCGACCCGTGGGGCTGTCGTGACGGCAGTGGCCACCTCCAGGGTTGCCCCGGGCCCGCAAAGTCCCTCAGAGGCGCTTGTGGAGGGCGTCGGCGGCGGCCACCAGATCGGCGGCCCAGCGGGCGCCCGGCCGGCGGCCCATGCGGTCGATGGGTCCGGATACCGAGACGGCCGCGACCACGCCGCCCGCGGCGTCGCGCACGGGCGCGGACACGCTGGCCACGCCGGCCGCGCGCTCGGCCGCGCTCTGCGCCCAGCCGCGGCGGCGCACCTCGGCCAGGGCCCGCTCGCCGAAGACGGCCTCGGGCAGGACCGTGCGCTGCATCTCGGGATCGGCCCAGGCCAGTAGCACTTTGGCGGCCGAGCCCGCGGTGAGCGGCAGGCGCGCCCCGATCGGCACGGTGTCGCGCAGGCCCGCGGCGGGTTCCATGGCGGCCACGCAGACGCGGGCATTGCCGTCGCGCCGGTAGAGCTGCACGCTCTCGCCGGTGATCTCGCGCAGGCGCGGCAGGATGGTGGCGGCGGCGTCGAGGAGCGGGTCGCTGGCGGTTGTCGCCAGCTCCGACAGGGCCGGGCCGGGCCGCCACAGACCCTGGCTGTCACGGGCCAGCATGCGGTGGGTTTCCAGGCCCACGGCCAGGCGGTGCGCGGTGGCGCGGGGCAGTCCGGTGCGGGCACAGAGCTCGTTGAGGCCGCAGGGTTGCTCGGCTACGGCGTGCAGGACGGCCATCGCTTTGTCCAGAACCCCGATACCGCTATGCTGTCTCATAGAACGATATTAGCGTCTCGCATGTTGGGAAATGCAAACCAGCCGCTCCCAGCTCGGACGCCAGCCACCGCGCACACCACCGGGCGTGGGTATGTCAATCGAGAGGTGAGCAGTTATGGCCGACCGGCCACGCACTCTGGCGGAGAAGGTCTGGGACCAGCACGTCGTCGTCCGCGGCGCGGGCGAGGGCGCGAATCGCGAACCCGACCTCATCTACATCGACCTGCACCTGGTGCACGAGGTCACCAGCCCGCAGGCATTCGACGGACTGCGCGCCGCGGGTCGCCCGGTGCGCCGCCCGGATCTCACCATCGCCACCGAGGACCACAACGTCCCGACCATCGACATCGACAAGCCGATCGCGGATCCGGTGTCGCGCCTGCAGGTCGAGACGCTGCGCAAGAACTGCGAGGAATTCGGTGTGCGCCTGCACTCGATGGGCGATCTCGATCAGGGCATCGTCCACGTGGTGGGCCCGCAGCTGGGCCTGACCCAGCCGGGAACCACGGTGGTGTGCGGTGATTCGCACACCTCCACCCACGGTGCGTTCGGCGCGCTGGCGATGGGCATCGGCACCTCGGAAGTGGAACACGTGCTGGCGACGCAGACTTTGTCGCTGCGCCCGTTCAAGACCATGGCCATCAATATCGACGGGCAGCTGCCCGCGGGCGTCACCTCCAAGGACGTGATCCTGGCGGTCATCGCGCAGATCGGCACCGGTGGCGGCCAGGGCTACGTGCTGGAGTACCGCGGCGAGGCGGTGCGCGGCATGTCCATGGAGGCCCGGATGACCATGTGCAACATGTCGATCGAGGCCGGCGCCCGCGCGGGCATGGTCGCGCCCGACGAGGTCACCTACGAGTTCCTGAAGGGCCGCCCGCACGCGCCCGAGGGCGCGGACTGGGAGGCCGCCGTGGCCGCCTGGGACGCCCTGAAGACCGATGAGGGCGCGGTTTTCGACGCGGAGGTCCACATCGACGCCTCCGCGCTGACCCCCTTCGTCACCTGGGGCACCAACCCGGGACAGGGTGCGCCGCTGGGCGACTCGGTGCCGGATCCGGAGCAGATCGTCGACGAGAACGAGCGCGCGGCCGCCGAGAAGGCGCTGCAGTACATGGACCTGCGGCCGGGTACTCCGCTGCGGGATGTCACCGTGGACACGGTTTTCGTGGGTTCGTGCACCAATGGCCGGATCGAGGATTTGCGTGCGGTCGCAGACATTCTGACGGGCCGAAAGGTCGCGGACGGTGTACGCATGCTGATCGTGCCGGGCTCGATGCGGGTGCGGCTGCAGGCGGAAAAAGAGGGTCTGGGCGAGATTTTCACCGCCGCGGGCGCGGAATGGCGCCAGCCCGGTTGCTCGATGTGCCTGGGCATGAACCCGGATCAGCTTTCCCCCGGTCAGCGCTGCGCCGCCACCTCGAACCGGAACTTCGAAGGGCGACAGGGCAAGGGCGGTCGCACGCACCTGGTCTCGCCGCTGGTCGCCGCGGCCACCGCGGTGCGCGGAACCCTGTCCTCACCTGCGGATCTGAACTGATCACATTCCGGTAGCGGCCCAGATTCCGCTGCCCCCCACAGACTCAGGAGAATCACCGATGGAAGCCTTCAAGGTCCACAAGGGGATCGGCGTTCCGTTGCGCCGATCCAATGTCGACACCGACCAGATCATTCCGGCGGTGTATCTGAAGCGCGTTACCCGAACGGGTTTCGAGGACGGCCTGTTCGCGGCGTGGCGGACGGATCCGAACTTCATTCTGAACACTGAGCCCTTCAACCGGGGTAGTGTGCTGGTCGCTGGTCCGGATTTTGGTACCGGATCGTCACGTGAGCACGCTGTTTGGGCCTTGAAGGACTACGGGTTCCGGGTGGTGATCTCGTCTCGCTTCGCCGACATCTTCCGCGGGAACGCGGGCAAGGACGGGCTTCTGACGGCCCGGATGGCGCAGAGCGATGTGGAATTGCTCTGGAAGTTGCTCGAGGAACAGCCGGGTTTGGAATTGGCGGTGGACCTCGAGGCGCGAACCGTGTCGGCCGGAACGGTCGTGTTGCCGTTCGATATTGACGACTACACCCGGTGGCGCCTGCTGGAAGGGCTGGACGACATCGGGCTCACTCTGCGGCACAGTGATGAGATCGACCGGTTCGAAAACGCAAGGCCGACTTGGAAACCCGCCACCATTCCGGCCCGTATTTCGCAGACGTAATCATTGATGGGCGTTAGCTGAACCCCCTCAAACCAGGTAGCTGAGCGTGTGCCATGCGTCATGTATTTCCGCGTGGCACATAGACTCTTGCCCGGAAAGGGTTTACCGTGGTACCTAGTCGGTCCGACGACGGGCCATTAGTCTGCGGAGGATTCAATGAACAAGGCGGAACTGATCGATGTTCTGACCGAGAAGTTGGGTACTGACAGGCGCACCGCTACTGCTGCAGTCGAGCAGATGGTCGACACGATCGTGCGTGCTGTGAACAAAGGTCAGAGCGTCACCATCACCGGATTCGGTGTCTTCGAACAGCGTAAGCGGGCCGCCCGGGTCGCTCGTAACCCGCGCACCGGCGAAACCGTCAAGGTGAAGCCGACTTCGGTGCCGGCGTTCCGTCCCGGCGCTCAGTTCAAGGCGATCATTGCCGGCAAGCAGAAGATCGCTTCGAGCGGCCCGGCCGTGAAGCGCGGTGTGGCCGCCCCGGTTTCGGGTAAGACCACCGCCAAGAAGACCACCGCCAAGAAGACGGCCAAGAAGGCCGCCACCAAGGCGCCGGCGAAGACCACGGCCAAGAAGGCCGCCTCGAAGGCGCCCGCCAAGAAGGCCACGGCCAAGAAGACGGCGGCGAAGAAGACGGTCGCGAAGAAGACCCCGGCCAAGGCCACTGTTGCCAAGAAGACCACGGTCGCCAAGAAGGCCACCAAGGCCACCGCTTCGAAGGCCACCGCCAAGAAGACGGCCAAGAAGGCTCCCGCCAAGAAGACCGCGGCCAAGCGCACCGCTCGCCGGTAGCGAGGCCACAACCCGTCGCTGACGGGGGTTTTCGAGCAGGACAACACGCGAGACGGCCCGGCATCGCCGGGCCGTCTCGCATGTATGTGGGGGCTGGGATGGGGGTTCGATGGGGGCTGGAATCGGCAGTCTGCCCGGCTGGAATCGGCGGTACGCCCGGCGGAAATCGGCAGTGCGCCGGATGGATTCGGCCGGACAGGGGCCGGTACGTCGGCGTTCCAAGGATTCTCGCCGGGGCCGGGCCGTCGGCCGGCGGGGAAAAACGCCCGCCGACGGGCCGGAAAGCCGTCAGCCCCGGGGGAGATCGGCCGGAGTGAGAGCGCGGTCGAGATGGTCGGCCGCGATCAGACGGCCGTCGTGGAAGGACAGCACCCAGACGCTGCCCTTGCGGTTGCGGGCCGGTGGCAGGCTGATGCCGTCGTCGGCGGCCCACCACTCCAGCAGATCCGGAATCACCTTGCCCTGACTGCAGATCACCCGCACGGTGTCGGCGGAGACCAGGTCGCGGGCGCGTTTGCGGGCGGCATCGGGTGCTGCCGCATAACCGGATTCGGAGAACAGCGGTTCGAGTTCCACGTCCACGCCCAGCTTTTCCGCCAGCGGGGTCACAGTTTGGACACAGCGGTCCGGTGGGGCGGAGAGGATTTCGGCCGCGCCGAACGCGAGCAGGTTCGGCTCCAGGGCGCGAGCCTGTGCGCGACCGGCCTTTTCGAGCGGGCGCAGATCGTCGTCACCGGCGAAACGGTCGCTGCGACCGGCCTTCGCGTGCCGCACCAGCAGCAGGGTGGCGGTTTCGGCGGGCTGGCGCAGGAAGTTCCGGACGATGCTGCGGTCCATGGGATAGGACAGGGCGTCCATCACGGTGTCGAGACGGCGCCAGTCCAGGGCGTCGACCTCCAGATTGGATTCGAACTCCCCGTCCAGGACCCGGGCGGCCCAGTAGTCCACTCGCTTGAGCTTGCGATGCCCGGTCACCGGATACGTCACGTGGCCCAGATAGCGGCCCAGGCGCGAATTCAGGCCCGTTTCCTCGGCCACCTCGCGCACGGCCGTGACCACCGGCGTCTCACCGGGATCCAACTTCCCCTTGGGCAGCGACCAGTCGTCGTATTTGGGCCGGTGCACCAGGGCGATCTCGAGCGCGCCATCCGCCGCCGGACGCCACAGCACCGCGCCCGCCGCCAGAATATTGGCGGCGACGCGGGGATCGGCGAAATCGGCGGCAGGATCGAAGTGGGCCGGGCTCACTGGTGCACCGGACGTCGCAGCCGCATCAGGTGCTCCTGGTGATCGCGGATCTGATCGCCCGGGACGTCGGGGCCGGGCTGGGCGGTCCAGCTGCCGTCTTCCTGCAGCACCCAGCAGCGGGTGGCCGGGTGCAGCGCGGAGTCGAACACCTGGCCCAGCTGCTCGGTCAGCTTCGGATCCTTCACCTGCGCCAGCACTTCCACGCGGCGGTCCAGATTGCGGTGCATCATGTCGGCGCTGCCGATCCAGTACTCGTCCTGCGCCTGGAAGTGCAGAACACGCGAATGTTCCAGGAAGCGGCCGAGAATCGAGCGCACCCGGATGTTCTCGCTCATATCCGCGACCCCGGGCCGCAGCCCGCAGATGCCGCGCACCACGATGTCCACCGGCACCCCGGCCTGGGAGGCGCGGTAGAGGGCGTCGATGATCTGCTCGTCGACGATGGCGTTGGCCTTCAGCCGGATTCGCGCCGGTTCGCCTTGCGCGGCCAGCTCGACCTCACGCTCGATGCGTTCGATGATGCCCGCGCGCACGCCGGTCGGGGCGACCAGCAGGTTGCGGTAGTTCGCCTTTCGCGAGTACCCGGTCAGCGAGTTGAACAGGTCGGTGAGGTCCGCGCCGATCTCCGGTGCGGCCGTGAGCAATCCGACGTCCTCGTACAGGCGTGCGGTCTTGGGATTGTAATTACCGGTGCCGATGTGGCAGTAGCGACGGATGGTGGCACCCTCGCGCCGCACCACCAGGCAGGTCTTGCAGTGGGTCTTGAGCCCGACCAGGCCGTAGACCACGTGCACGCCGGCCTGCTCCAGCGCCCGCGCCCATTTGATATTGGCCTGCTCGTCGAAGCGGGCCTTGATCTCGACCAGCGCGACCACCTGCTTGCCCGCCTCGGCGGCGTCGATGAGCGCGTTGACGATGGGGGAGTCACCCGAGGTGCGGTACAGGGTCTGCTTGATGGCCAGCACCTGCGGGTCGGCGGCGGCCTGCTCGATGAACCGCTGCACGCTGGTGGAGAAGGAGTCGTAGGGGTGGTGCACCAGCACGTCGCTCTCCCGCAGGGCGGCGAAAACGTTTCGGGGCGTTTCGCGTTCGCCGAATGCGGGCGGGGTGGCCGGGACGTAGGGGGCGTCCTTGAGGTTGGGGCGGTCCACGCCGTAGACCTGCCACAGGCAGGACAGGTCGAGCAGGCCGGGCACCTGGATGACGTCGGCCGGGTCCACGTCGAGTTCGCGCAGCAGCAGATCGAGCATGTGCTCGGTCATGTCGTCGGAGACTTCCAGCCGCACCGGGGATCCGAAGCGGCGGCGGGCGAGTTCGCGCTCCAGGGCCTGCAGCAGGTCCTCGTCGCGGTCCTCCTCGACCTCCAGGTCGGCATTGCGGGTGATCCGGAACGAATGCTGTTCCACCACTTCCATTCCCGGGAAAAGCTGATCCAAATGCGCGGCGATCAGCTCCTCCATGGGGAGGAAGGCGGCCATGGAAGAGCCTTGTGCCGCAGCGGAATCGCGGCCCGGGGCGGTATTGCCGGCCGCGACCCGGCGGACCCGGACGAAGCGATCCACATTGTCGGGCACCTTGACCCGGGCGAAGTGCTCACCGCCGGTGATCGAATCCTTCACCGTCACGGCGAGATTCAGGCTCAGGCCACTGATGTAGGGGAACGGGTGGGCCGGGTCGACCGCCAGCGGGGTCAGCACGGGGAAGACCTGATCCTGGAAATATCCGGACAGGCGCTGCCGCTCGGTGTCCTCCAGATCGGCCCAGCGGATGATGGCGATGCCCTCGGCGGTCAGCGCGGGCAGCACCTGGTCCAGGAAGACGCGGGCGTGGCGCTCGCCGATCTCCTGGGTGCGGACGGCGATCATCTCGAGCTGCTCGGTGGGGGACAGGCCGTCGGCGGACCGCACCGACAGTCCGGTTTCCGCGCGGCGCTTCAGACCGGCCACCCGGACCATGTAGAACTCGTCCAGATTCGAGGCGAAAATGGCGAGGAATTTGGCGCGCTCGAGCAGTGGCTGGGAATGGTCCTCGGCGAGGGCGAGGACGCGGGCGTTGAAATCGAGCCAGCTGAGTTCCCGATTGACGTAGCGGTCCGCCGGGAGCGGCGCTATGGCGGTGGGCAATGGGGTTGCCGCGGGCGGCGCCGCCGGTAGTAGCGGCGATTGCTTGACGGTATCCGTATCGCTCACTCTCACGATCATTCCTTATGTCGCGGGTGGGGTGCCGAACTGACACCGTCCATTGCAGCGCAGATCACGCCGCGTCAGCACAGTGAGGACCCGGCTCGGCGCATATCTTCGATTCCTCGACACGCCTGCGACACGCCGATTTCACGCAGCAGCGCGCTGGTGGCCGTTCCGACCCCGAGCGCGGCGGCGCGCTCGAGATCCGCGGCGGTGTCGACGTCCTGCCGCAGCCCGGGCCAATTGCCCAGCAACTCCACCGCGCCGCCGGCGACGTGACGGCGGGCGGAGTCCGGACCGAAAAGCGGGTTCAGCGCGGCGGATCCGCCGCGCACCAGCAGGGCGACGGTGCCGCTGCCCTCGTGATCGGTGACCACCGAGCGCTGATGCCCGGTGCTCGCCAGCATGTCGCAGAGTTCGGCCGGGCGCAGCGCGGGCAGATCCGCTTGCAGGGCAAGCAGATCGACCGGGCCGTGGGCCTTTCGCACCGCGCCCGCGCCCGCGGCCAGGGCGGCGTTCAGTCCGCTGGTGTGGGGCGGGATCGCGGCGGGTTCGGGATGGACCGTCGCACCCAGGTCGCGCACCAGATCGGCGACCGCCGGATCCGGGGTCACCACCGTCACCGAGGCCACCCCGCGGGCGGCGGCCGCGGCGGTCACCGTGTCCGACAGCATGGCCAGCACCAGGCGTGGCCGCTGATGCGCGGGCAACCCGTCGGACAGCCGACTCTTGGCGAGTCCGAGACTCTTGACCGCGATGATCGCGTGCACGGCTGTGTTCACTGTGCCCTCCGCTCCGCTCCGGCCGCGCGCATGCCCGAATCCTCCCACTCCAAGATGACGGTCGTGTGAGCGGCGTCGAATTCCAGGAGATGCCACAACGGCATGGCCCCGATCACACACGCATATATTGAGCAGATGGCAAGGGCAGCGGTGTTGGGCGCGGGGTCGTGGGGGACCGCGTTCGCGAAGGTGTTGGCGGAGGCGGGAACCGAGACCACCATGTGGGCTCGACGGCCGGAGGTGGCCAAAGTGCTTGCCACCGAGCATCGCAATCCCTGGTATCTGCCCGATGTGGCGTTGCCGCCCCTGGCCGCGACCGATGATCCCGCGGTCGCGCTGGACGGTGCCGACATCGTGGTGCTGGCGGTGCCCTCGCAGTCGCTGCGGACCAATCTCGCGGCCTGGAAGGACCTCATCCCGGCCGATGCCACGCTGCTGAGCCTGGCCAAGGGCATCGAGACCGGCACCCTGCTGCGCATGAGCCAGGTCGTCGCGGAGGTCAGCGGCGCGGATCCGAGCCGGATCGCGGTGCTGTCGGGCCCGAACCTGTCGCACGAGATCGCGGCCGGCCAGCCCGCCGCGACCGTGGTGGCCTGCTCGGACGTGGCGCGGGCCGAGGCGGTCCAGCACGCCTGTGCCACCGGCTATTTCCGGCCGTACACCAATTCCGATGTGATCGGCTGCGAGATCGGCGGCGCCTGCAAGAACGTGATCGCGCTGGCCTGCGGCATCGCCTCGGGGATGGGGTTGGGTGACAACTCGATCGCCACCCTCATCACCCGCGGGCTGGCCGAGATCATCCGGCTCGGGGTGGCCGTGGGCGCGGAGCCGGTCACCTTCGCGGGGCTGGCGGGCGTCGGCGATCTGGTGGCCACCTGCACCTCGCCGCTGTCGCGCAATCGCTCCTTCGGGCACGCGCTGGGGGCGGGCGGCACCATGGAGACCGCGCTGGATGCCACTCATGGCCAGGTCGTGGAGGGTGTGAAGTCCTGCACATCGGTGCGGGCGCTGGCCGCGGCGCACGGGGTGGAGATGCCGCTCACCAATGCCGTGCACCAGGTGTGCCACGAGGGGCTGTCGGCGGCCGAGGCGGTCGGGCAGTTGCAGGGTCGCCGCCTGAAATCGGAATGACCCGTCCCTGGTCGGGACGACCGTGTAACACTGCCGCCATATTCGACCGGGTACGGTTCGGGGCATGACCAACAGGACCAGGGTGGCGGTGGTGTTCGGCGGCCGCAGCAACGAGCACGGGGTGTCGTGTGTCTCGGCACGCACCGTGCTGGCGAGCCTCGATCCGGAACGGTACGAGGCGGTTCCGATCGGCATCACGCGCGACGGCACCTGGGTGCTCGGCGACGCGGATCCGCGGGCGCTGTCCGCGCAGGATCGGGCGCTACCCGCGGTCGACGAACAGGGCACCGCGCTGGCGCTGACCGCCGATCCCTCGCGCGGCGGCGCACTGGTGCCGCTGGACGGCGCCGACACCGTGCTGGGCGCGGTGGACGTGGTGTTCCCGGTGCTGCACGGCGCCTTCGGTGAGGACGGCACCCTGCAGGGTCTGCTGGAGCTGGCCGAGCTGCCCTACGTGGGTCCGGGCGTGCTGGCCAGCGCGGCCGGGATGGACAAGGAGTTCACCAAGAAACTCCTTGCGGCCGAAGGTCTTCCGATCGGTGTGCAGGTGGTGCTGCGGCCCGGCGTGGCGACGGTCGCCGACGCCGACCGGGCCCGCCTGGCGCTGCCGGTCTTCGTGAAGCCCGCCCGCGGCGGGTCGTCCATCGGCATCACCAAGGTGGACAGCTGGGACGAGCTCGACGCCGCCATCGAAGCCGCGCGCCGCCACGACCCGAAGGTGATCGTGGAGGCCGGCATCGTCGGCCGCGAAGTCGAGTGCGGCGTACTGGAATTCCCGGACGGCCGGGTGGAAGCCAGTGTGGTGGCCGAGATCCGGATGCCCGAGGACGGCGCCGAGGCGCCCGCCTTCTACGATTTCGACACCAAGTACCTCGACGACGTCTGCGAGTTCGACGTCCCCGCCAAGCTGAACGACGATGTGTCCCAGCAGATCCGGGAGCTGGCGGTGCAGGCCTTCCGGGCGCTGGACTGCCAGGGCCTGGCCCGCGTCGACTTCTTCGTGACCGCCGACGGTCCGGTCATCAACGAGATCAACACCATGCCCGGGTTCACCGCCATCTCCATGTACCCGCGCATGTGGGAGGCCACCGGCATCGACAACCGGACGCTGGTGAGCACCCTCATCGAGACGGCTCGCGCGCGCGGCACCGGCCTGCGCTGACCGCCGTCTCCGGGGGCCCGGTTCATCAATTCGGATGAGGGACCGGCCGTTCGGATGCGACCTGCGGGCGACGGCGTCCGTCTCGGGCCGGGCGTAGCCTCGATCAGGTGATCGTGGCTCTGACGATTCCCGGCCTGGCCCTGCTGATCATCGCGGTGGCCTTCGCCGATGTGGCCTACCGCAGGGTGACGGGGCGCACCGCGCTGCCGTGGATGCGGGCCGAGGATGGCGACCGTAGCGCGGCGGCCATCGGCCTGGAGCAGTTCGACGCGGCATTCAACTCGGCCAAGCGGCACGAGATGGAGCAGCGGCAGTCGGTGCTGATGCACCGGGAGAACCCGGGCGACGGGGACGAGGGCGTGGAGATCGACCTCACGGCCGGAAAGGCCACGCTCCGCAAGCTCTGACGGATAGAGCGGGCACCGGCAGATATGTATCTGCCGGACCGGCCCCGTCAGTTCGGGATCGGGTTCGGGTCGATCGGCTTCTGCGGGATGGTCTGCTGGATGGCCGCCGAAATGTCCTGCAGCGGAGCGGGTCCGGCATTGTCGGGCATGGTCAGCGCGATATAGATGCCACGGTCCACCGCCCAGTAGGTGCCGGAGCTGACACCGCTGGTCTGGTCACGCACCTCGAACCAGTTGACGCCCGAGTCCCCATTGACCGCTTTGCTGGTCTGGATCTGATTCATGCTCGAGGACTTGACGAATTCCAGCGGCCGATCCAGGCCGCAACGCACCACGATGGGGTCGCCGCCGTCCGGCAGCTGCCAGGCGTGCGTGGCGGGCGGCGCGGGCTGCACCAGCTCGGAGGTGGTGTAATCGCCGATCTTGTCGGGCAGCGCGGGCATCAGGGCGGTGCACTCCGGCCCGGACGCGGTGGGCGCGGGCACGGCGCCCAGGACCAGCGGCTCGCGGCTGTGATGACGATTGGCCAGCACACCCATGACGAGCAGTCCGACGACCAGCGCGACCGGGAGGGCGACGGCGGTGGCGATGAGAGCCGGCGAGCGGCGGACCTCATAGTCCTCCTCCGAGTCCTGGCTCGCGGCAGTCGCTTCAACGGCGTCGGAATCCTTCGACTGGGCGGCGTCCGAGTCCTTCGACTGGGCGGCGTCCGAGTCCTCCGACTTCGCGGCGTCTGCGGTCTCCGCCGCCGTGGCGTCGGCGGCCTTGGCCGCGTCGGCTTCGGTCGCGTCGGTGCGCTCCGGCGTGGTGTCCGGTTCGGTGCCGCGGGTGTCGTTGCTCATCCGGTCGTCGGTCCCCGATCGTGGCGTGCCGGGCACGCGTCCCGGCTGCTGGTCGTCGATTGCGGGTTCGAGGGTACCGTCGAGCGGTCAGGCGTCCGCATCACACTCGTCCCGAAGGAGACCGCCATCACCGCCAGCAGCAGGCCGCGGTCCGTTCCGGCCGCCCGCACCGTGGGCGAGCTCGGGGAATTCGGGCTCATCGCGCTGGTGAACCAGGGGCGGACGCAGACGCCGGGGGTGCTGCTCGGTCCGGGCGACGACGCGGCGGTGATCGCCGCGCCCGAGGGCCGGTTCGTGGTGACCACCGACATGCTGGTGCAGGACCGGCACTTCCGCACCGACTGGTCGAGCGCGCACGATATCGGCCGCAAGGCCATTGCCCAGAACGCCGCGGACGTGGTTGCCATGGGCGCCGTGCCCAGCGCCTTCGTGGTGGGCCTGGGCTGCCCGTCGGACACCCCGGTCGAATTCGTGCGCGCGCTGGCGGACGGCCTGTGGGCCGAGGCCGGGCGGGCCGGGGCCTCCATCGCGGGCGGCGACATGGTGCGCAGCCCGCTGCTGATCATTTCGGTGACGGCGTTCGGCGATCCGCGCCGCGCGCCCATCAAGCTGTCGGGGGCGCGGCCGGGCGATGTGGCAGCGGTGGCCGGGCGGCTGGGCTGGTCGGCCGCGGGGCTGGCGGTGCTGACGGCCGGGGCCGACGTCGCCGAGTTCGCGGACGTGGTTGCCGCGCACCGGGTTCCGCGGCCGCCGTACGAGGCGGTGCTGGAGCTGCCGGACACCGCGGAGATCACCGCGCTGACCGATGTGTCGGACGGGCTGCTCGCCGATCTCGGGCATATCGCCGAATCCTCCGGTGTGGCCATCGATCTGGCGGCGGCGAGGCTGGCCGATCCCGGACTGGTGGCGGTGGGGAAGGCGCTGGGCGTCAACCCCCTCGACTGGATTCTGACGGGCGGCGAAGACCACGCATTCGCAGCGACTTTCGCCGATTCGGGCGATGTGCCGGAGGGCTGGGTGCGCATCGGACGGGTCCGCGCCGGCGCGGGCGTCACCGTCGACGGCACCCTCCGGTCCGGACCGGCCGGTTGGGAATCCTTCGCATAGCCGGGTCCGGTACCGCGATGAAACTCGACACGATAAGTTTTCCCGACATGGGTGCGAAACCACTGTCGGAAGTCATCGATACGGGCTGGGCCGAGGCCCTCGAGCCGGTGACCGACCGCATTGCCGCGATGGGTGAATTCCTGCGAACCGAAAATGCCGAGGGGCGTGGCTATCTCCCGAAGGGGGAGAACGTGCTGCGGGCCTTCCAGCGACCGTTCGACAAGGTGCGGGTCCTCATCGTCGGCCAGGATCCGTATCCGACGCCGGGTCATCCGGTGGGGCTGAGTTTCTCGGTGGCCCCGGATGTTTCGCCCATTCCGCGCAGCCTGTCGAACATCTACTCGGAATACTCCAAGGATCTCGGCTTCCCGACGCCGTCCAACGGTGATCTGTCGCCGTGGTGCGATCAGGGGGTGCTGATGCTGAACCGAGTGCTGACCGTGCAGCCGGGCCAGCCGGCCTCGCATCGCGGCAAGGGCTGGGAAGCGGTGACCGAGCAGGCAATTCGCGCGCTGGTGGCCCGGGACCAGCCGCTGGTGGCGATTCTGTGGGGCCGCGACGCCTCGACATTGAAGCCCATGCTGGGCAGCACTCCGTACATCGAATCCGCCCACCCCTCACCGCTGTCGGCTTCGCGAGGATTCTTCGGTTCTCGGCCTTTCTCCCGAACCAACGAATTGCTGGGTACCCTAGGGGCCGCGCCGGTGGACTGGCGTCTGCCGTAGCGCTGATCCGTTACCTGATTCAGGAGCATGTGTATGCAGAAGAAGACTGCCCGTGGTGTTTTCGTCGCGCTGGCCGCGGGTGCCGCGCTGGCCGCGGCCCCGGCCGCCGCGAACGCCGAGCCGTTGACGCTGGACCCGTACGTCCCCGACGCGACGACCACCACCGTCACCCCGGTCGGCAGCCTGCTCGACACCAACAGCGTGAGCGGCCTGTCGTCGAACGTGACCTCGCGCCTGGCATGCGTGCTGCAGTCGATCAGCCAGCAGGTGGACTGCATCAACGGCGCGGCGTGATCCCGGGCGTCGGGCGCCGGTCCTCGTCGCGCGGCGCCCGGCGCACCATCCGTACCTGCATTGCGGGACTGAAGGCTTCGACTCGGCGTTCCCCGTCGAGTTCGAAGCCGTACTTTTTGTAGAAGGCCTGCGCGCGGGGGTTCTCCTCGAACACCCAGAGTGAGGTGTCGGCGTCGTCCGGCAGCACCGTGCGCATCAGCTCGTCGGCGAGGCCGGTGCCGTAGTAGGCGGCACGCACGTACATGGCATTGAGTTCCCGTGGCGTGGGCGAGTTCTCCTCGGCCGCGGGGCCGGCGGCCGCAAATCCGACGACGGTGTCGTCGACGACGGCGACCCACACGTGCCTCGGATGCTTCACCCGAACCCGGTCCCAGGCGGCGGCGCGCTGATCCACATCGAAGGCGTCCAGCACGTGCTGGGGGATCAGGCCCTGATATGCCTCACGCCAGCAGGCGACGTGGCAGGCGCCGAGACTGTGGGCGTGCTCGGCCCCGAGCGGGACCACCCGCCATTCGCTCATGCATCCTCCCGCTGCAGACAAAAGCCCCGGATCACCCAATTCTGGGTGCCGGGGCTTCTGTGGAAAAGCTGATTCAGCCGCGAACGACCTTGCCCGCCTTCAGGCAGGAGGTGCAGACGTTCATGCGGCGGGTGTTGCCGGGGGCAACCTGGGCGCGCACAGTCTGGATGTTCGGGTTCCAGCGACGGTTGGTGCGCCGGTGCGAGTGCGAAACCGACTTACCGAAGCCGGGGCCCTTGGCGCAGACGTCACAGACGGCAGCCATAGTCGCGAGCTCCTTCATGTCATAGTGGGACGCGCTGCACGGTGTACAGCGTGTCCGAAAGCCTAATGTCTTGGACGTACCTACCAGCAAATCGCTGGTGAACGCGGGCCGATACCTGAGAGAGCAGGACCGTGCCTGCGTGAGGCAACCGCACAAGAGTAGCCAACCCCGCCCGGGCGTGTCCAATCAGCCCCCCGGGCACGGTTCCGTATGCGGCGGACGAATGCCAGGTGGCGGCGTGGTGTCGGTTGCCCCGACTAGGCTGGCGGCCGGGATTCCACGACGCGAGAGGACGGTGACGGTGCCCGGGGTAGCGGACGCGTTCGACGGTCACGAGGGCCTGGATGGAACCGCCCTGCTGAGGTGGGGCCGGCTCGCCCTGAGCGCCCTGGAACGCCACCGGGACGAGATCAACGCTCTCAATGTCTTCCCCGTCGCCGACTCCGACACCGGCACCAATCTGCTCAGCACCATGCGGGCAGCCGTCAGCGGTGCCGAGGCAGTGCGCACGAACGAGCCAGAGGTGCGCACGAACGAGCCGGAGCTGTCCGCTCGGGCGGTTGCCACGGCCATGGCCAGAGCGGCGACCATCGGAGCGCGGGGCAACTCGGGGATCATCCTGTCCCAGGTGCTACGCGGGATAGCGGACGCGGTGGCCGCGGGGCCGCTGACGGAGCAGGCGCTGCGGGTGGCGTTACGGCAGGCCGCGCGGCTGGTACGGGAGGCGCTGAGTTCGCCGGTCGAGGGAACCATGCTCACGGTGCTGGAGCGGGCTGCCGAGCGGGCCGCCGACTGCTCGGAGCGGGATCTGGTCGCGGTGGCGCTGGCAGCGGCCGATGGAGCGGCCAAGGCGTTGGGGGAGACGCCCACCCAGCTGGGGGTGCTGCGCGAGGCCGGGGTGGTGGACGCCGGGGCGCGCGGATTGCTGGTACTGCTGGACGAATTGGTGGCGGCGGCCGGTGGGAGTGCGCCGGCGCGACCGGCCTACCGGCGCGGCGCACCGGAACAACACGGGGTGAGCGCCACGGGCGAGCTCGACACGGACGCTCCGGGCGCAGGGCCGGGGACAGCTGCCGGAGCAGCATCGAATCCGGTTGTCGCGGTGGCGAATTCGGTTGTAACCGGCTCGTTCGGCCGGGCGGCGGTGGCCGCGCCGCACTACGAGGTCATGTTCCTGGTGCGCGGGACCGACGAGGAGCGGATCGCCGCCCTGCGGGATCGGCTCGGCGCGCTCGGGGATTCGGTGGTCGTCGTGGGTGACGGGTCGCAGACCTGGTCGGCGCACGTGCACTGCGCCGATGCGGGGGCGGCGGTCGAGGCCGGGCTCGAGACGGGGGCGCTGAGCGGGATTCGTATCGAGACGCTGACGGTGTCCACCCATCTCTCCGGCGGGACGGATCGGGCGATTCTGGCGGTGGCGGCCGGGGCGGGCGCGGTGCGGCTGTTCGAGGACGCGGGCGCCGTGGTGCTGGAGGGCGAGGTAACGGCGGACGTGCTCCTCGAAGCGATTCGCGCGGTCCGGCAGCGGGAGGTACTGGTGCTGCCGAACGGGGCGCTGCCCGCGCACGAGCTGGTGGCGGTGAGTGTGGCGGCGCGGGACGGGCAGCGGGAGGTGCTGATGCTGCCCTGCGGGTCGATGGTGCAGGGGCTGGCGGCGCTGGCCATGCACGATACGGGGCGGGCCGCGGCGGACGACGCCTTCGCCATGTCGGAGGCGGCGGCCGGGACACGGTGGGGGGCTTTGCGAATGGCGCCGGAGCGGGCGCTGACCATGGTGGGGATGTGCGAGGCGGGGGACGGGCTCGGCCTGGTGGGCCACGATGTGGTGGTGATCGATCCGGATGTGCGGGCGGCGGGGCGCACGCTGCTGGACCGGATGCTCGGGCTGGGAGGGGAATTGGTGACCATGCTCACCGGATGCGATGCGCCGGAATGGCTTTCCGTTGATCTGGCCTGGCATGTGGCCGCGGGTTTCCCGGGTGTGGAAGTGGTGGTGTACCCGGGCGGGCAGGCCGGTGACCTGGTGCAGATCGGGGTGGAATAGATGGCGACACTGGCGGATCGGCTCGACCACGTGCTCGGGGTCAAGGCGGCCGAGGGGCTGCAGGAGCACTTCGACATGCAGACGGTGGAGGACCTGCTGCGGCACTATCCGCTGCGCTACGCCACCCAGGGGCAGCCGCTCACCGAGGAGGCGCCCGAGGAAGGCCAGCACATCACGGTGATGGGCCGGGTCACCAAGACCGAGCTGCGGCCCATGAAGAATCGGCGCGGCAGCCTGCTCAAGGTGACTCTGGACACCGGCGGCCCGCGCCCGGTGGAGATCACCTTCTTCAATGGCGACAAGGTGCGCTATCTGGTGAAAGAGGGTGTGCGGGCGATGATGTCGGGCACCGTGCACTGGTGGCGGCCCGACCGCTGGAACCTCTCGCACCCGGACTATCTGATCCTGCCGGAAAAGGGTGACGGGTCGATCGAGAGCCTCACCACCGTGCGCGGCGGCGGCGCACTGCGCGGCCTGGCGCAGAGCGCGAAAGGCGCGGGGGGAGTGGATGTCTCGTTCTTCGAGCGCGAATTCATCCCGGTGTACCCGTCGACCGCCAAGGTGCAGAGCTGGGATCTGCTGCGCTGCATCCGTCAGGTGCTCGACCAGCTCGACCCCATCGACGATCCGCTGCCGGAAGCGTTGCGGACCGAGCACGCGTTGCTGCCGGTCTCCGACGCGCTACACCTGATCCACCTACCCGAGCACAAGGCCGATATCGAAGCCGCCCGCGGCCGTTTGCGTTTCGACGAGGCGATGGCCCTGCAGCTGGTGCTGGCCGAGCGCCGCCATCAGGTGGAGGGCCGGGCGGCCAAGTCGTGCCCGCCGCGCACCGACGGCATCGCGGCCGCCTTCGACAAGCGGCTGCCGTTCGAGCTGACCGAGGGGCAGCGCACGGTCATCGACGAGATCTCCGCCGACCTGTCGCGCAGCCATCCCATGCACCGGCTGCTCCAGGGCGAGGTGGGTTCGGGCAAGACCATCGTGGCCCTGCACGCCATGCTGCAGGTGGTGGACAACGGCCAGCAGTGCGCGCTGCTCGCGCCGACGGAAGTTCTTGCCGCGCAACACTATCGGTCCTTGACGAAGATGCTCGGCGATCTCGGCAACGCGGGGGAGCTGGGCGCGGCCGACCAGGCCACCAAGGTGGTACTGGTGACCGGCTCGATGTCGGCGGGCCAGAAGAAGGCGGCCCTGCTGGACGCGGTCACCGGCGAGGCGGGCCTGGTGATCGGCACGCACGCCCTGATTCAGGACAATGTGGAGTTCTTCGATCTGGGCATGGTGGTGGTCGACGAGCAGCATCGCTTCGGCGTGGAGCAGCGGGATGCCCTGCGCGCCAAGGCCAAGGACGCCGCCAGCCCGCACCTGCTGGTCATGACGGCCACCCCGATTCCGCGCACCATCGCCATGACCACGCTGGGCGATCTGGAAACCTCTGTGCTGACCCAGCTGCCGCGCGGCCGCTCCCCGATCACCTCGAAGGTCGTTCCCGCCAAGATGAAACCGGCGTGGGTGGATCGGGCGTGGGAGCGCATCGGCGAGGAGGTGGCGCAGGGGCGTCAGGCCTATGTGGTGTGCTCGCGCATCGGCGACGAGGAGGAGAACGGAAAGGGCAAGGGCCGCAAGTCGAAAGCCGAGGAGGAGAAGGAGGGGCCCACCACCCACTCGGCGGTCGACATGTACGAGATGCTCGGCTCCGGGGCCTTCAAGGACCTGCGGGTGGGCCTGTTGCACGGTCGGCTGCCGGCCGATGAGAAGGACCGCGTCATGCGGGCCTTCAATGACGCCGAGATCGATGTGCTGGTGTGCACCACGGTGGTCGAGGTCGGCGTCGACGTCCCGAATGCCACGGTCATGGTGATCGTGGACGCGGATCGTTTCGGCGTGAGCCAGCTGCATCAGCTGCGCGGCCGCGTCGGCCGGGGCAAGCATGCGGGCCTGTGCCTGCTCATCACCGAGACCAATCCGATGGGCACGGCCATGGCCCGGTTGGAGGCGGTCGCGGGCACCACCGACGGGTTCGAACTGGCGGTGCTGGATCTGCGGCAGCGCCGCGAGGGCGATGTGCTGGGCTCGGCGCAGTCGGGCACGGCCCGTAGCCTGCGCCTGCTGTCGCTGCTCGACGACCTCGAAGTCATCACGGCCGCACAGCAGCTGGCGCGCGAGATCGTCGAGTCCGATCCGGGCCTGCGGAACCATCCCGGCCTGGCGAGCATGATGCGCGCGGCCGTGGACGGCGAACGCCTGGAGTATCTGGCCAAGTCCTGACGGCTCAGCCGTCCGTGGGCTCCGGGGTCAGCTGCGCCAGTTCGTTCCACCGGGCGAGTTCTTCGTCGTGCGAACCCATGAGCGTGGCCTCGGTGACGTCGACCGCGGCCGCGTCATCGCTGTCGCCGTCGCGGGTGAGCAGCAGCAGCGGCCAGGTGGGGCGGCCGGGTTCGGCCCCGTCGAACGGCTGCCAGGTCCAGGGTCCGTCGAAGCGCCACGCGCGCCCGCCGGCGTCGGCGACTTCGTCGCCGATCTCCAGGAAGGCGTATGGGCGGAACCGTAATTCGACGCGCCGGGGGATGTCGTCCTCGGGGTCGAACGCGGCGCCCTGATCGTCGAGCTCCGGATCGAAGGACTGTCCCGCGCGCAGGTAGGCGACCTCCCGCCGCGGCCGCGGCAGCCACCCCGTCACCCGCGGTGGATCGAAGTGCCGCACGGCGACGACGTGGACGACGGTCGGCGGAATCCCGATGCGGCAGTCGGCCTCGGCAGCGAGTTCCCCGGCGGCGGGCTGGATCCGGAACACTTCCCGTTCCCATCCGGGCGTGTCCGGCCCGGCCGCCACCGCCACCACGCCGTTCCACCGCACTCCGTCGCTCGCCGGATCCACGGCCCACCACGGCCATTCGACGAAGACGTCGTTCGCCGTCACCTCGGTTACCCGCGCCGCGGTGAACGGACAGGACAGCTCGAGGATGTCGCCAACCCGGTATTCGAACGCCACAGCCACCGAACCTAACCCGTTCCCACCCCCGCCGTCGCATTCCGCGGGACCGGCCGGTCTCGGGTAATGATGGCGGACGGGTGGGTGCGGGCGTCCGGAAAGTCAGCCGGCGGCGGGGAATTCGTCGGCCTTCACGCCCTGGATGAAGGCTTCCCACTCCCGGACAGTGAAGAGCAGCACCGCGCCGTTGCTGCCTTCCTTGCTGTGCGCGACCACGATGCCGCGGCCGGGCCAGTAGCCGACCTGGACGCAGCTGCCTCGAGGGCCGCCGGCCGTCCGCAGTTGAAGTCCTGCGGGCAGATCTGCCTGGGTGATCATGGGGGCGGTTCCTTTCGTCCTTTCACAGGTCGGGTCGGACGCGAGGCGAGGAAGAGCAGCCGGGGTCCACGATGCGGGACAGCGCCGTCTGGCATCGGCTGAACGAATGCGAACACGGGGTCCGGAGACGGCCGGATGACCGATTGTTCGACGGCGTTCACACTACCGGGTAGCCGCTGGGTGCGCGCCCGATCGATTGCAAATCGGTGACCCGTCATGGGGATTCAAGATCGACGGCTCGGCACGGGTACAGACACGTTCGCCCGTACGGAATTCGGCGATGCCGTCCGTACGGGCGAACAGGGATGCTGCCGGGCGGATTCTCACACTTCGAGGTCCTCCTCGATGCCCTCGAGGCGGTGGCGGGCCATGGCCAGGTTGGCGCGGCCGCGGTCCAGGGCGAGATAGAGGAACAGGCCCTTGGATTTACGGCCGGTCATCGGCCGGATGACGTGGTACTGGCCGCTGAGCGTGATGAGGATGTCCTCGATGTCCTCTTTGATGCCCAGTTGATCGATGGTCCGCATCTTGGCTCTGACCACCTCGGTATTGCCGGCCGCGGCGACCTGGAGATCCAGCGCCTTGGAGCTGCCGAGCATGCCGAGCGCCATGCCGCTGTTGTAGTCGACCACGGCCGCGCCGATGGCGCCGTCGATCACCATCATGTCCTTCAGTGCGATATCCATGTTGGACATGGGTTTTCCTTTTGTCCATGATCGTCCTCGGCAAATTCGGCGAGAATTGCCCGCAGCCGGTAACGCGCCATGGCGAGATTGCCGGTGTCGCCGTCGAAGAAGATGTGCACGAAAAGCCGTCCGTCGAAATCGCCGTCGATCAAATTCAGCAGGTGATATCCCTGGGTTCCGCAGACGATGATCTCGGTGATGTCGTCGCCGGTGCGGCCGGTGACGAGTGCCGGGGAGGTGAGTACGGAGCGCACGACATCGGTTGCGGCAGCGGCATCTTCGTGTTGATCGACCGCATCGTGGCGCCCAGCCGCGGCAATGGCCAGGCCGCTCGCGCCGTCTACCAGGGTTACGCTGCATGCACCGGGAATGTCCATGATGCGTTTGAGGCATCCGTCGATACCGACCACTGCGCCACCGTTTTTCAGGAGAGACTTCCAGCAAATCCAGACGCTACACATGATCTGCTCGTGATGGGTGGCAAACGCCGGATCAATCCGAGTAACTCATCATTCTCCCGGGTTCGAAATAAAGAATGCTAGACAGTATTCAATACCTTTTGGTATTTAATGCGATGGGGCAGAGTGGATATCCACAATGGATAAAGGAGTTGCTGAGCAGCGTCAGGGCTTTCACCAGCGACGATGGGTGCGCGACGGACACCGGCCCGCCGAGGGCATCGGAAGGCGCGGTGCTACCGGGGAACTCGGCGGTAGCCGGGCGGGCGCTCGGCGCGGTATGCGGGAATCTCAGCGGGGCAGACGGGGATACGGCAGATCCGAACTGGTGTGCTCGCTGATCGCCAGCGGCCGCCCGATCTGCGGGAAGGCGCGCTGGGCGCAGCCGGGGCGCTCGCACACCTTGCAGCCCGCGCCGATGGGCGCGGCCGCGGCCGGATCATCCAGCTCCAGGCTGCGCGAATACACCAGCCGGTCGGCGTATTCGATGTCGCAGCCCAGCCCGATGGCGAATTCCTTTCCGGCCGTGCCGAATCCGGTCGGGGTGGGCGCGGTGGTGCGGGCCACCCACAGGTAGCGCCGCCCGTCGGGCATGGCGGCGATCTGGGACAGCATGCGGCCGGGATGATTGAACGCCTCGTGCACCACCCACAGCGGGCAGCTGCCACCCACCCGGGAGAAGTGGAAGGCGGTGGCGGACTGGCGTTTCGAGATATTGCCCGCGCGATCGGTGCGGATCAGGAAGAACGGCACCCCGCGCTGGCCCTGCCGCTGCAGGGTGCTGAGCCGATGGCAGACGGTCTCGAAGCCGACCTCGAAGCGCAGGCTCAGCAGGTCGATGTCGTAGTGCAGCTCCTCGGCCGAGCGCAGGAACTTGCTGTACGGCAGGACGAGCGCGCCGGCGAAGTAGTTGGCCAGCCCGATCCGGGCCAGGGTGCGGGATTCGCCGGTGAGCGCGGGACTTTCGTCGAGAACCTCGTCGAGCAGGCCGCCGTGCAGCAGGAAGGCCAGGGTGGTGGCGATCTGGAAGGCGCGCTGCCCGGGCCGCAGCCGCCGGGCCAGGGTGAGGGTGCGGGTCTCGGGCTCGTAGTGGCGTTTGGGGATGTTCGGATCGGCGCCGTCGCCGCGGACCAGGACGGTGACCCCGGCGCGTTCCTCCGCGACCCGGGCCAGCTGCCGGTCGAGGGAGCCGATGGTGAGCCCGCTCTCCTCGAACAACCGCTCGGCCGCGAGATCCAGCTGGGCGATGTGGTTGTGGTGATCGTAGAAGAAGTCGCGCACGTCCTCGTAGGGCATGGGGACGCCGGGTGCGCCGGTAGGGGTGGCCACCTTGGAGGACAAGAGATCCAACTGGTCGGTCGCGGCACGTAGTCGGCGGTGCATGGCCACAACGATTTTCGCGACCTCGGGCATGCGGGTGGCCAGGTCCTCGACCTCGGCCACCGGCGCGGTATTGCCGCCCGCGGCCTCCACCAGGATCTCGTGCAGGTCCGAGACCAGTCGCGCGTCGGAGTCCGCGGCGAAGAACTGCACATCGAGGTCGAAGGTGGAATTCAGTTTCAGCAGCACGGGAATGGTGAGCGGTCGCTGATCACGTTCGAGCTGGTTGAGGTAGCTGGGGGACAGGTCCAGGGATTTGGCCAAGGCCGCCTGGGTCATCCGCCGTTCCTCGCGCAACCGCCGTAGTCGGGCGCCCGCATACATCTTGCGCACGTGCAGGATGGTACCGATTCGGCTTCGCAAACATCGCAATTTGAGGAGACTCGCCGCAACTTCGCCGACCCTGCGTGGCATTTCGCCATGGCGGACGGCCTGCGTAGCATGCGAATTCGATGCTACGAGCGGTTTTGCGCGCGAGTCCCCATCGTACGACCAACCCGACGCTGCCGCCGGGGAACGAGGTCCGGAATGTACGCCGAAATCAGCGGGCTCACCCCAGAATCAGGTGAACCTGGAGTTCGCCGACCAGGAACCCGAGCACCGCGCCGATGGCCACCAGCTTCCATTCGTCCTGTTTGAACGCCGGGCGCAGCAGGCCCTCGTACTCGTTGTCGGTGAGTTGCTTCGTCTTCTCGATGACGAGGTTGCGCACATCCAGGGCCTCGATGGCGTGCTGATCGAAACCGGAGTGCGCGGCGGCCTTGACGTGATCGAGCACGAAGGTGACCGCGTCGCGTTCCAGGGCGGTGTAGCTGTCGCGGGCGACCATCATCATGAGCGGCCGGGCCGGGCCGGTCTGTAGTTCGAGGAACTCGCTGACGCGCCGGCTCAGCAGAGAGGCCAACCGGTCGGCACGCTCGCCATTGAGGACCGCCTCGAGAATGCGTGCGGGGGTGAGGATCTCGGTGGCGATGAGATCGCCGTAGTCGGTGCAGACCTGCTCCCGGCGCTTGTGGAACAGGCCCTGCCACTTGAACGGTCCGATACCGACCGGACGGATCGGACGGAAGATCATCTGCAGCGCCAGCCAGTCGGTGATCAATCCGGTGAAACCGCCGAAAGCGGGCATGAGCAGCGGGGAGTGGGTGAGCGCCCAGGTGATCATCTGCACGAAGCCCAGCACCGTGCCGAAGATCAGGCCCGAGCGCACGATGAAGCGCAGCTCGTTGCGGCCCACCCGGCGCACCATCTCCACCAGCAGCGACTTGTCGTCCACCAGCGCGCTGATGGCCATGCCGCGCAGATCCATCACCTGGTCGATATTGGTGCGCAGGTCGTAGACGATGTCCTCGATCAGCTGCGGCAGATCCCGTTGCGCGCGTTCGATGATGGCACGCTGGGCGGCGTCGGGCATGTTCACCCAGAGCCGGGGCTGATGCTTCATCATCATGGCGCGGACCATGTAATCGACACCGGCGTCGAGGGGTTCGCGCAGCCGCGTGGTCAGCTCGGCGACATCGATGCGGGCGATGATGTCCTGCGGATCGATGAGCTTGCCGAACATGAGATCCACCGCGATGGTCGCCATGCGCGGCGCGGAGCGTGGAATGACGCCCTGCCAGCCCAGCCACGGTGGGATGCCCTTGAATTCGAGCGGATACATCAGCATCTGCACAGCGACGATCTTGGTCACCCAGCCGATGAGGGCGGCGACGAGCGGGATGGAGCAGTACAGCAGCCAGTGGTCGGCGAAATCCGCGATCAACCCTTCACCCCGGTGGTTGCCATGCCTGCTCCTCGGTGCAATTATTCGTATTCAGCCGTACGGCTATTTGTGCCGCGGCTCAGGCTAGGAGACCCGCGTGCCCACTGGCAAGACCGAGAGCTCACCGCCCACCCAGCGCGTGATCTCCATCGTGGAACTGCTGGCCGCCCAGGACGACTCGCTCACCTCCGCCGAGATCGCCGACAGCCTGGACCTGAACCGCTCCACCACCGGAGCGATCCTGGCCGCGCTCGCCGAAGGTGGCTGGGTGCGCCGGCGGCCCGATCTGCGCTATGAACTCGGCGAGCGGCTCGCCGCGGTCGGGGCGCGCGCCGCGCTGGGGCAGCGCGATCGCGCCTGGCTGGACCGGGAATTGGCGCGGCTGGCCGATCGCGTCGACTGTGGTGCGGCGCTGACCGCGCTCAGCGGCGGCCATCTGAAGTTCGTCGCCGTCACCCGCGACCGCCTCACCGTGGGAATGGAGTCCGGCGTACGGATTCCGCTGCTCGCGCCGGCCGGGGCCGCGATCATCGCCCACACCGGCGCGGCGCGCCAACGGGATTGGATCGACACCCGCGGGGCCGAGCGACGTGACGAATATCGCGCCGTCCTCGATACCCTGCGCACCGCAGGCTACTGTGCCTGGCGGTTGGAACGCGACAGCCTCCCGGGAGTCCGGGTGCTCTCCGAGGTCGCCGACCACCTCGCCGAACATCCGGGAAACACGGAGCTGCAGGGCAAGGTGCTGGCACAGCTGGCGACCTTCGGCGGCAGTGCCTACGACCAGCAGACCTTCGACAGCGACGCGACACTGCCGCTCAGTTACATGAGTGCCCCGGTTTTCGACGGCGGCGGCCACGCGGTCATGGAATTACAGATCGGCCCCCTGCGCGAGGACGTCACCCGTACCGAACGCCGCCACTACCTCACGGAATTGTCCGCGGCCGCCCGCCGAATCGGCGACGGGCTCGAGCCCGTCAGTCATCGCCCCACACCACCGCCTGCGCGGCGATGACCGCGGTGCCGTTGAATGTCACCGCCGGTGATCCGTGCAATCGATACCCCTCGTCCAGCAGTGCGCTGATCCGCTCGCAGAAGGTCGCGTCGTCGGGACCGGTGATCAGTCGATAGCGCAGTCGCGGTTGCTCGGTCATGACGCCAGCCTAGGGACGGCGGATTCCGGAGGGGCGGGCGCTATTGCATGTCGCGGGTGGTCGCGATGAGGAATTGAATGGTGTCCTGGACCTTCTGGTCCGTCATCTTCAGTGGGACCGAGCTCGTCGCGGCGATCTTGTCATCGATCGCCAGCATCCCTTCCCAGGTGCCGACCCGGGTCAGGTAGCTGTCGTCGGGGGTGCGCCAGACGTCCTCACCGAAACCGTCCAGGCGCTGGTAGCGGGCGCCGATCGGGTCGGTGTGGTCCGGCTTGCGCATATTGCGGACCGTCAGCCACGCCACGTAGGGGGCACGGCGCTGCAGGTTCAGGTAGCAGGATCCGGTGGTGTCGATCGAAGCGTCGATCGTGCCCTGGCTGAGTTCGGCCACCTGCACCTCGGGAATGCCGAGCGTGTTGTGGAAGAAGTCGATCATCCGCGTGCACAGATCCCGGTTCGAATGCGCGGAAGTCGTTGCGGCGGGACCGATTTGGGTTGCCGGGGACGATCCGCATCCCGCCAGCGCCAGCACGGCCACGACCGGCAGGCACCGGACCCCCCACTGCTTTCCGATCACCTCGACCTCCTGTCCGGGCCGCAGCGTAACAGGACCGGCGGGTCCGGCCAACCGCGCTGGCGCAAGTGCGCCGGGCCGCCCATCAAGCGCCACAACAACTCTCGACGCGGAGGACGTCGACCGGGCACGGTCAGAGCACCTTCACGATCGCGGGCACGACCTTCTGGACCAGGACGTCGGGGGAGCGGTCGGTCCAGGTCTGGAAGGACTGGACGGTGGCGGGATCGTCGACGATCACCAGCCTGGCGTGGGAGAGGCTGGAGGAGAGGAAGCTGCTGGGCAGGCCGCGCAGGCCGCCGTTGCCCGCCTGCCGGTCGGTACGCACGACGATCACGATGTCGACGTCGGGGACCGAGACGTCGGAGGGGGACAGTGGGCGCGGCGACGCCTCGCCGGGCTGGGCGCGGTAGTCGGTGCTGTAGCGAAAGCCGATGTCCACCAGGAACTTCGCCTGATCGCTGGTGTCCAGGTCGGCGGAGAGGCTGCCGTCGCCGAAGTTGAACGCGGCGGCGGTCTTGTTCTGGAAGGTGGGGTGGGCGGAGCGAACCTGATCCAGCGCATCGGTGTGCACGGTGGTGGTCGCGCCGGTCGAGCCGCCGGACTCGTGGTTGGCGGCCAGGAAGGCGGTGACACCCGAGATGCCGAGCAGCACAACGATTGCCGCGATGGCCGGAGCGAGCCGGCGCCGTCGGCGCGGCTCGGGGACGACCGGTGCGGCGGACGGCATCCGGCCCTGCAGTGCCAGCGCCGCGTCATGGGTGAAATCGTGGCAGGTGGCGTAGCGGTGGTCCGGATCCTTGGCCAGCACCTTGGCGATGACCGCGTCCAGCGCCGGCGGCAGATCCGGGCGCAGCCGGCTCAGCGCGGGCGGCGGCTCCTGGAGGTGACCCAGGGTGGCCTGGGCCAGGGATGTCACCGGGAACGGGGTGCGGCCGGTGAGCAGCTTCACGAACGCGCAGCCCAGGCTGTAGATGTCGCCGCGATGGTCGAGCGGCCCGGCGACCAGGCGTTCGGGCGGCGCGTAGGCCAGCGTCGCCATCAGGCTGTCGGTGGCGGTGAGCTCGCGGCCGTCGGTAATCGATTTGGCCACACCGAAATCGGTGAGCAGCACCCGCTCCTCGCCGCCGGGCTCGGCGTCCGGTTCACCCGGCGCGAGCAGGAAGTTCGCGGGCTTCACATCCCGGTGCAGCAGCCCGCGCCGGTGCGCGTGGTCGAGGGCCTTGCCGACCTCGGTGATGATGCGCAGTGCCCGCTGCGGCGCCATCCCGGCGGGGTTCTTCTTCAATTCCACGGCGGCGTCGGTGCCGGGCACGTACTGCATGGCGATCCACAGCCGGCCGTCCTCCTCGCCGCGCGCGTAGACCGTGACGATGTTCGGATGATCCAGTTCCGCCGCGAGATTCGCCTCGCGCTCGAACCGCGCCCGGTAGTGCTCGTCGTGGGACAGATCGGCGCTGAGCACCTTCAGCGCGTCCAGCCGCCGCGGGAACATCGGATCCTGCACCAGATACACGGTGCCCATGCCGCCACTGCCGAGCACTCGGATCACCCGGTGGCCGCCCACGATCGTGCCCGGCCGCAACGGCATGGACATCCTCCCTCAGCACTGCCGGGATCCCGACCTTACGAATGTAGCAACGATCGTCACGCCCGGCCCGGCATCAGATGTGCCCGTAGGCCAGTAGCTCGTACTGCGCCGAAAGTCGTTGGCGCAGATCCTGGGACTGGTCGGCGAACACCTCGGCGACAAAGTGGTCGTAGGGCAGATAGCACATGAATTTCGCTCCGGCGGCGTTCTTCTCGTCCTTCAGCTGCAGGCACCGGGCGGTCGCCAGGCCGGGCGGCGGGTCGATGGGCTGGTACCGGTCGCCCAGCTCGTCCACGAAGGCGCCGGTGAGCCGCTGCGCGCCGGCCGCGTCCCGGGCCCGGTAGACGCCGGAGAGCGCGTGTGCCACCAGGTCCACCCCGGCCTCGTCGAAGGCGCGCCGGGTGGCCGCCGGCCGATCGTCGAGGGTCAGGGCGGCGTGCGGACCGTACAGTCCCTCGGTCGCCCAGATCTGGCCCTTGCCCGGCGGCAGGGTGCGGCCGAGCAGATCCTCGGGATCGGCGGCCAGCCCGGCGAGCTGATCCAGCGGGGTGGGCCGGTAGTCCCGCATGGCCTCGATCGTCTTGTCCAGCACCAGTTTCGCCGTGTCCAGCAGAGTCCCCGGACCGTCGGGCACCGTGAGGTCGTCCTCGATGTAGAGCCAGTAGAGGTAGTCGTCCCGCGCGTAGGTGGCCTTCACCCATTCGAGCGAGGTCAGCGCCGCCTTGGCGGTGGGGTACCCGGGAATCTGTAGCGGCCCCTTGTCCGGATAATCCGGACTGGCCAGTCCGGCAAGGAAATTCCCGGCCGCCGTGGCCTGCTCGGGCTTCGCGAACCGCAGCACCGTGATGTCCACGTTCAGCCCGAGCGTGGTGTCGGACCGATGCCGCCCGCCCGACTCCCAGCCCGAGATCAGGCCCGGCGCTTTGTCATTGAAATTGTCGATGCTGATCGGCGGGTAGTCCGCCGTGATCGCCCGTGCGGAATTGTTGAACACCAGGCGGTTGTCGATATCCAGCGCCAGCGGCACGTGCTCGGCCATCCGGATCGACTCCTGCAGCAGATCGCCCACCGTGATGTCGGGCTTCTGACTGGTGATCGTGCGCGGTACGACCGGGTAGTTGCCCGGATCCAGCTGGGAGGCATCGACGATCGCGGCCTTCGAGACGGGTGTCGCGGGATCGCGATGGTCCGAGCCGCACGACGCCGCGAGGACGGCCGCCAATGCCAGCAGGGCCAGGCGGCCGGGCAGGGTGCCGGCGCGCGCGGTGGTCATGACCGTCCGCTCTTGGCCAGCATCGAATACTGCGCCGACACCCGTTGCGGGAACGAGGCCGGTGCGCCGCCGCTGAACCGCGCCTCCGCCCCGATCACCGCGACGTACCGGCCGTACACGACCGCGCAGAGGTAGGTGTACTGGCGAATCGGCTCGGGTTCATCGAGCTGGATGCAGTGTGCGTCGGTGATGCCGGGCGGATTGGGGAATTCGTCGTCGTCGCGGCCCAGGGTGGTCAGCGCGGCCTGTAAACCGAAGGCGGCCGCCAGGTCCCGGGTGCGGTAGACGGTCGCGGCATTGCGGGCGACCAGATCCACTCCGGCCGCGGCGAATGCCGTGCGGGCGGCGGCGCCGTCGCGTTCGTAGTGCAGGGCGCCCGCCGGGGTGTAGACACCGCCGTAATTCCATCCGAACTGGTCGGCGTCGGAGGTGTCGTACTTGTTCGGCAGCGTCAATCCCAGGATGTTGTCGGGGTTGATCGGCAGATCGGGGAGGTCCTCCAGCGGCGTCGGTGTCAGATCGGCCATCCGGGCGAGCTGCGCCTGCACCATGGCCCGCAGTCGCACCCCCAGCGCGGCCGGATCGGCCTGCGGGATCACGGCGTGGCCGACGATCCCGTACACGCCGTGCACCGCGAAGACCTGGCCCTTGGCATCGGTGATCGACGAGGCCCGCGCGTCGACGCCGTCGATCGGAATCGGGTGCAGCCCAGGGGCGGCCAGCGCATCGGCGAACCCGTCGATCGCGTCCCGGGCGGCCTGCTCGGTCGGAAACCGCATGACCGCCAGCGTGATGTGCTTGCGCGCCCGGACGCTGTTGTTGTTGCGCCAGATATACGCGCCCGCGATCATGCGATTGTGCTGGGCGACCGCCTGCCAGGCCTTGGGGAAGGGCCCGTCGGTGTCGTCGAAGTTCGCGTCGGAGGTGTCCAGCACCCGGGCTCCGCCCAGATACGTGACATCGGGATCGATTTCGTCCGGTCCGACCAGATAGGTCATCATGCGGCGCGACTCGATCTGGTACGCGTCGGTGGCGACCGAGTACGTCGGGGCGTACTCGATCGGGGCCGAAGGATACGGTCCGACAATGAGTTTCGAGAAGTCGGCCGGTGTCATGCCGGGGATCGGTCGACCCGGAACCGTCGACGACGCCACCGCGATGCCGAACGCCAGGACTGCCGTGACCACCGTCACGACCACCAAAGCCATTCGCGGCCTGCGGAATTCGCGGATTCGCCTCACGCCGTCACCTGCTCGTCACCAGCACGTACTCGGCCGAGGTCTTCTGATACAGCTCCGGCACGTTCATGGCGCCGACCTGCACGGTGTACCGGTCCACGTGGAAGTTGCACTGGTTGGCGACCACATTTCCGTGGTCCAGCACAGCGAAACAGCCGATGTCGCCGGGGAAACCCGGCGGCGGAGCGATGCTCCGGCGATCGCCGGAGGTGTCCGTGGACGGATTCCACCGGTCCCACAGCGCGCGGGCCGCCGTCCCGGTCCGGCTGTGGAACACCAGCGCGTCGCCGTAGCCGACCAGGTCGATGTCGCCGACCGTGAGGAAATCGAGGTCGTTGTCGGTCAGGCTCTGCAGCGCGCCGCGGCCCGTGTACACCCCGTCCGGATCCGGCCGCATGGGCTCTTCGGGATTCGTCGGCAGGGTGCGGCCGAGAATGCCGTCCGGATCGAGCGGCAGGTGCTCGAACCGGTCCGCGGGTGTGGGCTGGAACCGGTCCAGCAGCGGTAGCGCCACGTCCAGCATCCGTTCGGTACGGGCGGTCAGGTCGGCCAGATCCGGTGCGGCGGCCAGCTCGTCGACCACCTTGATGAACACCACGTAGCGGTCGTGCACGGTCCAGGAGCCGATCGAGGCCACGTTCGGCCGCCAATGCGCCTTGCTGTCAGGGTATTTCGGCAGGGTGACGGCGCGGTTGTCGATGTTGTAGGTGAAGTCGTCGTGTTCGAGCGCGGGGCCGGCGGCCGCGGCGCGCCCGGCGTCCGGCAGCTCCAGCACCGCGATGCTCAGCCTGCGGTGCGTGTCGTCGGAATCGGATCCGGTGCACCAGGTATCGACCCAGCCGCCGCGCAGATCGTGGGCGACCTCGTCGAAGGTGTCGTTGATGAGGATGTCGCCCAGGCCCTTGTGATTGGTGACGATGTGCGGGCGGACGTCGTTGGAGCACTCGTAGGCGTAGTCCCGGTCGGCCTCGAACGGCAGTGCCACGTAGTCCGACAGCCGCTGTGACTCGCGGATGCGGGATTGCTTGTCGGTCTTGGCATTTCCCACCACACGCGGCAAGATCTGATAGTTGCCGACCTCGAGGCCGGCCGGATCGGTCTGCTGCCGCACCGGTTGCCCGGAAACGCTGGTGGTACAACCGGTCGCGGCGGCGAGCACGACCGCGACACCGCACAGCAGCGGCGCGCGCGACGCGAACGATCTCACCGTCCCCTCCTCGCGCCGGATGTTACCGGCGCGCAAGTCTTCTCGCGCGGCTTTGGCGGCCGGCGGTGTGGTCTCGGACACGATCGCGCGGCAATCCGGGCACCGGGATGTCTCGGCGCGCGCCCGCGCCGCGTTGGGCCGCGGGGGCGCAATCCTTAGCATGACGGCGAATTCCGTGGTCGGAGCGCCGCAACCCTCACCGACTGGGATGTATCGCGGTGATTAACACAAATTCGCAAGCGGGAGGTCCGTCCTGTGAAGATTGCACCGAACGGGACTTCGATGCCCGATCCGTATCCCCGGGCAGGTACCTTCTACCCATGTTCTCCAAAGTCCTGGTCGCCAACCGCGGCGAGATCGCCATTCGCGCCTTCCGCGCGGCCTACGAACTCGGCATCGGTACCGTCGCGGTTTTCCCGTACGAGGACCGCAACTCCGTGCACCGGCTCAAGGCCGACGAGGCCTACCAGATCGGTGAGCCCGGCCACCCCGTGCGGGCGTACCTGTCGATCGAGGAGATCATCAAGGCCGCCAAGAGCGCCGGTGCGGACGCCATCTACCCGGGCTACGGCTTCCTGTCGGAGAACCCGGACCTGGCCGCCGCCTGCGCCCGCGAGGGCATCACCTTCATCGGCCCGTCCGCGCAGGTCCTCGAACTGACCGGTAACAAGGCGCGCGCCATCGCCGCCGCCAAGGCCGCCGGACTGCCGGTGCTGCGCTCGAGCGAACCGTCCGCCGATGTGGACGCGCTCATGACCGCCGCGGAGTCCATGGAGTTCCCGCTGTTCGTCAAGGCCGTGGCCGGCGGCGGCGGGCGCGGCATGCGGCGAGTCACCGATCCGGCCCAGCTGCGCGAATCCATCGAGGCCGCCGCGCGCGAGGCCGAATCCGCATTCGGCGACGCGACCGTGTTCCTCGAGCAGGCGGTGGTCAACCCCCGCCACATCGAGGTGCAGATCCTGGCCGACCAGCAGGGCGATGTCATCCACCTCTTCGAGCGCGACTGCTCGCTGCAGCGCCGCCACCAGAAGGTGATCGAGCTCGCCCCCGCCCCGAATCTGGATCCCGAACTCCGCGACCGCATTTGCGCCGACGCGGTGGCCTTCGCCCGCCAGATCGGTTACTCCTGCGCGGGCACCGTGGAATTCCTGCTCGACGAGCGCGGCAATCACGTGTTCATCGAGATGAACCCGCGAATCCAGGTGGAGCACACGGTGACCGAGGAGATCACCGATGTCGACCTGGTGCAGTCGCAGCTGCGCATCGCCGCCGGGGAGACCCTGGCGGATCTGGGCCTGAGCCAGGACGGCATCCAGATCCGCGGCGCGGCGCTGCAGTGCCGCATCACCACCGAGGACCCGGCCAACGGCTTCCGGCCCGACACCGGCCGCATCACCGGCTACCGCTCGCCCGGCGGCGCGGGCGTGCGCCTGGACGGCGGCGCGAATGTCGGCGCGGAGGTCGGGGCCTACTTCGATTCCATGCTGGTCAAGCTCACCTGCCGCGGGCGCGATTTCGCCACCGCGGTGGCGCGCGCCCGGCGCGCGGTCGCCGAATTCCGCATCCGCGGCGTGACGACCAACATCCCGTTCCTGCTCGCGGTGCTGGACGATCCGGACTTCCGCGCGGGCCGGGTGACCACCTCGTTCATCGATGAGCGGCCGCAGCTGCTCACCCTCAAGAGCTCGGCCGACCGCGGCACCAAGATCCTGCAGTACCTGGCCGACGTCACCGTGAACAAGCCGCACGGCTCGCGGCCGACCAAGGTGTACCCGCACGACAAGCTGCCCGCCCTCGACATGACCGTGCCGCCCCCGCCCGGCTCCCGGCAGCGGCTGCTCGAGCTGGGACCGGAGGGCTTCGCGCAGTGGCTGCGCAACCGCGAGGGGGTGGCCGTCACCGACACCACCTTCCGCGACGCGCACCAGTCGCTGCTGGCCACCCGGGTCCGCACCAACGGCCTGCTCGATGTGGCCGGGCACGTGGCGCGCATGACGCCCGAGCTGCTGTCCATCGAATGCTGGGGCGGCGCAACCTACGACGTGGCGCTGCGCTTCCTCTACGAGGACCCGTGGGAGCGGCTCGCGGCGCTGCGCGAGGCGGTGCCGAACATCAACCTGCAGATGCTGCTGCGCGGCCGCAACACCGTCGGCTACACGCCGTACCCCGAAAAGGTCACGCGCGCTTTCGTTTCCGAGGCCACCGCCACCGGCATCGACATCTTCCGCATCTTCGACGCGCTCAACAATGTCGACCAGATGCGCCCGGCCATCGACGCCGTCCGCGAAACCGGCACGGCCCTGGCCGAAGTCGCGCTCAGCTACACCGGCGACCTGTCGAACCCGAGCGAGGACCTCTACACCCTCGACTACTACCTCAAGCTCGCCGAGCAGATCGTCGAGGCCGGGGCGCACGTCATCGGCATCAAGGACATGGCCGGACTGCTGCGCGCGCCCGCCGCGCACACCCTGGTCACCGCGCTGCGCCGGGAGTTCGACCTGCCCGTGCACGTGCACACCCACGACACCCCGGGCGGCCAGCTGGCCACCTACCTGGCGGCCTGGCAGGCCGGTGCGGACGCCGTCGACGGCGCGTCGGCGCCCATGGCGGGCACCACGTCTCAGCCCGCGCTCTCGGCCATCGTTGCGGCAGCGGCGAATTCGCCCCACGACACCGGGCTGAACCTGCAGAACGTGTGCGATCTGGAGCCGTACTGGGAGGCGCTGCGAAAGGTGTACGCGCCCTTCGAATCCGGGCTGCCGGGGCCGACCGGCCGCGTCTACCACCACGAGATTCCAGGCGGCCAGCTGTCGAACCTGCGCCAGCAGGCCATCGCGCTCGGCCTGGGCGACCAGTTCGAGCAGGTCGAGGCCAAATACGCCGCGGCCGACCGGATGCTGGGCCGGCTGGTCAAGGTCACCCCGTCCTCCAAGGTGGTCGGCGACCTGGCGCTGGCACTGGTCGGCACCGGCGTCGACGTCGAGGACTTCGCCGCCGACCCGGGCCGCTACGACATCCCGGACTCGGTCATCGGCTTCCTGCGCGGCGAACTCGGCACGCCGGCCGGCGGCTGGCCCGAGCCCTTCCGCAGCCGCGCCCTCGCCGGCCGCGGGCCCGCCAAGCCGGAAACCCAGCTGACCGCGGCCGACGAGGCCGGGCTGAACGGGACCTCGGCCGAGCGCCGGGCCACCCTCAACCGCCTGCTGTTCCCCGGTCCCACCGCCGAATTCGTCGCCCACCGCGAGAAGTTCGGCGACACCACCGGGCTGTCGGCCAACCAGTTCTTCTACGGCCTGCGCCACGACGAAGAACATCACGTCCAGCTCGACAAGGGCGTCACCCTGCTCATCGGCCTGGAGGCCATCTCCGAGCCCGACGAGCGCGGCATGCGCACGGTCATGTGCATCCTCAACGGGCAGCTGCGCCCCATCACGGTGCGCGACCGCTCCATCGCCAGCGAGATCCCCGCCGCCGAGAAGGCCGACAAGACCAATGCCGGCCACATCGCGGCGCCCTTCGCCGGCGTGGTGACCCTGGCCGTCTCCGAAGGCGATTCGGTCGCGGCGGGCGACACCATCGGCACCATCGAGGCCATGAAGATGGAGGCCGCCATCACCGCCCCGCGCGCCGGCGTGGTCCGCCGGGTGGCGATCGCCAAGGTGCAGCAGGTGGAGGGCGGCGACCTGCTCGTCGACGTGAGCCTCACCGAGGCCGCCGCCGAATGACCCGCATCGTGGCGGGTACCGCCGGGGGCCGACGCCTGCGCGTCCCCCCGGCGGGTACCCGCCCCACCTCCGATCGGGTGCGCGAGGCGCTGTTCAGCCTCCTGCACGCCCGCATGGATTTCGACGGCCTGCACGTCCTCGACCTCTACGCGGGCTCGGGGGCGCTGGCCCTGGAGGCGCTCTCCCGCGGCGCCTCGCACGCGCTGCTCATCGAAGCGGACCGCAAGGCCGCCGCCATCATTCGCGGCAATATCGGCGACCTCGGGCTGCCGGGCGCGGAGCTGCGCCAGAACTCTGTCACCAGCGTCCTGTCCGGTGCGCCGCCGGAACGCTACGACCTGGTCTTCTCCGACCCGCCCTACGACCTCGACGTCGCCGACGTGCAGGCCGACCTGCGCGCCCTCGCCGCCAACGGCTGGCTCCACGACGACGCCCTCATCGTCGTCGAACGCTCCACCCGCTCGCCCGAGGTGTCCTGGCCCGACGGCTACGCACCGCTGAAGTCCCGCACCTACGGCGAGACGCGCATCGATCTCGCTGAATTCGAGGGCTGACACCCGACGGATTTCCCGGCTCCCGCCGGTCTGAATACCGACAGGAACAGACCGGAGTAGGGAGTACGTGATGTCGGATTCGATACGGACCGCCGTGGTCACCGGTGCGAGCCGGGGATTCGGGCGGGCGATCGCCGCCTCGCTCGTCGCGTCGGGCGCGCGGGTGATCGGCGTGGCGCGGGACGAGCAGGCCTTGCAGGACGTTCGCGCGGAGCTCGGGGACCGATTCGTGCCGGTGGCGGCCGACGCGACCGAAGAAGCCGTGGCGCAGCAGGTGATTCGCGGGTACCGGCCGGAATTGCTGGTGCTCAATGCCGGGGCCACTCCGCCCCTGGCCCCCGTGCACGAGCAGACCTGGGAGACCTTCAGCCGCAACTGGGAGACCGATACCAAGCAGGCGTTCGTCTGGATCGGGGCCGCCCTGCGGGAGCCGCTGCCTCCGGGGAGCGCGGTGATCGCGATGTCGAGCGGGGCCGCGCTGGCGGGGTCACCGCTCAGCGGCGGATACGCGGGAGCCAAGTCCACCATCCGATTCATCCGGACGTACGCCGCCGAGGAATCGGACCGCGCGGGGCTCGGCATTCGGTTCGTGGCCCTGCTGCCCAGGCTGACACCGGCCACCGGGCTCGGTGCGAAGGCGGTCGAGGGGTATGCCGCCCGGCAGGGTATCGACGTGGAGACCTATCTCGCCGACATGGGGCCGGTGCTCACGCCCGAACAGGTCGGCAAGGCGGTGGTCGAACTCGCCGATGATCCCGGCAGCGCGGCGGAATACTTGGTGAGCGGCGCCGGGCTGAAGCAGATCGGCTGAGGGGTCGCGACCATGACGACCAGCGCACCTCCGGGAGTAGCGGCCATGCCCTCCGACACCGAACAGCCCGCGGTCACCGCACCGCCGAGCGAGCGCGAATTCACAGCTCTCACACAGCGATTCCGGCCGGAGCTGCTCGCGCACTGCTATCGCATGCTGGGGTCGGTGCACGATGCCGAGGACCTGGTGCAGGAGACCTACCTGCGGGCCTGGCGGGGGTTCGGCGGGTTCGAGGGCCGGTCGTCGCTGCGGCACTGGCTGTACAAGATCGCCACCATGGCCTGCCTGACCGCGCTGGAAGGGCGCTCGCGCCGGCCACTGCCGTCGGGGCTGGGCGCGCCGGAGGACGATCACCGGGTGGCGATGGCGGCCCGGGAGCCCGGGGTGGCGTGGTTGCAGCCCGCGCCGGACTCGTTGTTCGGGCTCGACGATCCGGCCGCCATCGTGGCCGGGCGGACGGGGGTGCGGCTGGCCTTCATTGCGGCACTGCAACTGCTGCCCGCCCGGCAGCGCGCGGTGCTGACGCTGCGCGACGTGCTGGCCTTCCGGACCGCGGAGGTCGCCGCCATGCTGGACACCACGCCGACCGCCGTGGACAGTGCGCTGCGGCGGGCGCGGAGCCGAATGGCGCAGGCCGGGCCGGTGGAGGCGGACCTGGCCGAGCCGGACGAACTCGCCCAGCGGCGGCTGCTCGACGGCTATGTCGACGCGTTCACCCGCGCCGACCATGCCGCGCTGCTCGAACTCCTGCGTGCCGACGTGGAGATGGAAATGCCGCCCACGCCAACGTGGTTCACCGGCCGCGAGGCAGTCCTCGGGTTCCTGCGCAGCCGTATCCTGCGGCCGGGCCTGTGGCGTTTCACGCCGACCCGCGCGAATGGCCAGCCCGCCTTCATCGTTCACAAACGCGTCGACGACCACCACTACGAGGCCTACGGGATCCACGTCCTGACGCTGATCGGGGCCAGGATCGGGCGCATCACCGCGTTCAACGACCCGGCCCTGGTCCGCACCTTCGGCGCGGCGGCCGCGCTCGAACTCTGAGGCCCGGCCCGCCGCGAGATTGGAAGCGGGAGCGGCGGATACGGCGATGCCCGCCGTGTGCGACACGGCGGGCATCGTCAGGAATGTCCGAGAACGTCAGTTCTGGAACAGGTCTCGCAGCGATTCGGGAGCCTTGTACTGGCAGGTGTTGGCCAGGCAGCCCAGATCCCACATCTGCTCGATGGCCGACAGCACCGAGTAGTGGTCGGCGACGTCGGTGGACGTCTTGTGATGGGGCTGGGGCTTGCCCTGCTCGCCCTGCTCCTTGTGCACCTTGTCGGAGTTGATCACCAGCAGCGGGGCGTCGCCGCCACCGAGCACGGTGCCGTTGGCGCCGACCGGGCTGCCCGGGCCGCCGGAGAAGCCGGAGTAGTCGTTCTCGTCCCAGGCGATCACGATGCTGGAGCGGGTCTTCTTCCAGACGTCCGAGTTCGTGATCTTGGTGACGGTGTCCTTCAGATAGTCGTCACCCAGGTGGATCGGGCCGTGCGCCACACCGGAAGCCGGCTCCTCACAGGTCGGCTTGTTGATCAGCGTCGCGGCCGCGTGGGAGAGGCCGTGCATGTCCGAGCACTGGTCGGGGCTGATCCAGGTGAAGGCCGGCACGTTGCCGCTCTTCAGGTCGGCGTCGAAGTTGTTCTCGAACGGCACGACCTTCTGCAGGCGGGCGTTGCCGGGCGAGTTGACGTCCGAGAAGTACATGAACGGGTTGTGCTTCTGGGCGTACAGCTTGACCGTGGTGCCGTTGACATCACCCGGCGCGAACTCGCCCTGGAAGCCGGCCGACGGCATGCCGCCCATGTAGGCCTTCCAGGACTTGCCCTTGCCCTCGAGCTCGTCGACCAGGTTCTTGCCGGCGAACATGTGCGGCTTGGCGGTCGCGCTGGCGATCTGTGCCGGGGTCAGCGCGGCGCCGGAGGTGCCGTCGCCGGAGTTCGGCACGAATTCCTCGGGGGCGCAGGTGGAGTCGGCGCCGGCCTTGCAGTCGTCCCAGATGCCCTGGAAATCGCCCGAGAACATGGAGAGATAGTTCGGCAGACTCGGGTGGGTCACACCGTGGAAACCGGTGGACACGCCGTTGTTGCCGGCCAGTTGATTGATGAACGGCGCGTCGGCGGTATTGCCGAGGATGTCGTCGTCTCCCTGGTTCTCCATCATGATGTAGAAGATGTGTTCCGGCGCCGCCCCTTGGCCGTTCCCCGGATCGGCCGACGCGGACGCGCCCACCAGGCCGCTGAACGCGCTCACTGTCGCAGCCACGGTGACTGCGATCTTCCGACCCAACGATGCCCTTGCCATATGCGTGTACTTCCTTCATCGAGCGAGATTGCCGATGCAGCTTCGCAATCGGGTCAGGAAACGATCAACGCGAGCAAACCGAACAGTACGCGAACGGAGAGCAAGCAATTGCTAGGTTGCAGAACCATAGCTGACCAGGCATAACTGGGCAGCGCAGGCTGGGCCGGGCCGCGGCAGCCGCACCGACATGCGGTAACGTTCGGCCATGGCTGGAGCACTGTGCCCCGGGTCGTTCGACCCCGTGACCAATGGACATCTCGACGTGATCGCCCGCGCCGCCGGGCAATTCGACGAGGTCGTCGTGACCGTCGTGGTGAACCCCAACAAACAGGGCATGTTCACCGTCGAGGAGCGGATGGACCTGATCCGCGAGGTTACCGCCCACCTGCCCAATGTGCGGGTGGAATCCTGGCGCGGCCTGCTGGTCGACTTCGCCAAGCAGCAGGGCATCACCGCCATCGTCAAGGGCCTGCGCGATGCCACCGACTTCGGCTACGAGCTCCAGATGGCCCAGATGAACCGCAAGCTCACCGGTGTCGACACCTACTTCATCGCCACCAACCCGGCCTACGGCTTCGTCTCCAGCTCTCTGGTCAAGGAGGTCGCCGCCTACGGTGGTGACGTCGCCGACCTGCTCCCGCCGATCGTCCACAAGCGCCTGCTCGCTCGCATCGCCGAACGCCGGGCCTGATCGCCACCGCAGGGGCGCAACCCCTTCCGCCGCTGCGGAATCCGGCCCAGTTCAGAGTGCGCGGATCGCGGTGTCACAGTGCGCGGATCGCCAGGCCGCGCGGTTCGGGCGCCGGGGCCGGCTCGATCCGGCCGTCCGGGCGGCGCCGGCGGGTGGCCAGGGCGGACCGCAGGCGCCGGGCCGGCCGGCCCCGGACCAGGTCGTCCCAGGTCCAGCGGACCACGTCGAAACCGAGGGCGCGCAGATAGGTTTCGCGGGTCCGCTCGCGCTGCACGGCGGCCGCGAGGTCCTGACCCGGCCGCAGCAGCCGGCCGTACTCGGTGGGCCCGTCGAATTCGCAGAGGACACCGGCGGATTCGTAGTAGAAGTCGACCCGGCCGACGAACCGGCCGTCCGGGGTCAGCACATTGCCCTGCGATCGGGGCAGCGGTAGCGCGTGCTGCTGGATCATGGTGCGGCTGAGGGACTCGCCGATGCTCTGACTGCGGCCGTCGAGCATCGCGATCACCTGCTTCGCCTGGCCGATCCCGTAACGGCCCTTGGCCCGGGCGAGCTCCTCACCCAGTTCGGCCGCTCCCAGCCCGAACATGCCTGCCAGCGCGTCGCCCGCCACGACGGCCGCGTCGAACGGCAGGGTCAGGGCCAGATCCACCACCGTCCGCGCCGGGGTGGTGACCAGCAGCCCGTCGAGCTCCGCCGCCGAACCCACCGGCGAACCATGGACTTTCGTACAGGGCCTGGTCCGGCCGCCGCCACGCCGGTTGCGGGTGACGCACACCCGGTCCAGGGGAGTGCGCCACAGCGTGGTGCCGTAGAGCACGGCCGCCGACTGATGACTCACCACGGTGCCCGCCGCCATGTCCGGCAGCACGGCTCGGATCAACTGCCGATGCTGATCCCGCCGGTCCAGGGCCGACGTGAGCCCGTGCTGTCCACGTCTGCGCTGTTGCGCGAGGCTCCGCTGCTGCCCGTGCCCCCGCGGCTGCCCGAGGCTCCGTTGTGCGCCGCACCCCTCGAGCAGCGCTTGCCGGGATCCGCTTGTCCCGCACCGCCGTCCGCCACTCCCGGCCGACCCCTCGGCGCTGGTGGCGATCGTCTCGGCCGTGGCGCCCATCGCCGCGGCGGCAGCCGTGATCCGGGTGGTCACTCGCCCTCCCGGCGGGGCGGCTGCGGGCGCCGGTGCCGCACGCACGACCCGCGGACCCGCCCCGTCGGCCGCTGTGGTCGCGGCCCGGCCGTATCCCGCCGTCCCCCAAGGCATCCGCGCCAACGGTCCATGTCGGAACCCCTTTCGTCGTCGATGCTGTCTTGGACGCCGACAGGCCGAAAAGGGTTCCCGCACACGCGGAGAACACCGAGCGGGTGGGGGCTCAGAACACCCAGAGCCGGAGGGTGAGGAAGCGCATGGTGCCGACTGCGGCGGTGATGCCCAGCACTGCAATGGCTTCGGTGAGACCGCCGATGCCCGGCTCGGTGACCTCGAGAATGGCCAGCCCACCCGAGGTGATGGCCAGTCCGGCCAGCGCGAGCGCGCCGCCCTCCAATTGCGCTGTGTACCAGCGCACCCGGTCGGCCGCCTGGAAGGTGAGCCGCCGGTGCATCTCGTTGGCCAGCGCGGTGCTCACGATGGAGCCGGCCAGATTGGCCAGCTGCGGGCCGCCGCCATAGAGCGCGAGGAACAGCAGGATGTAGCCGACATTGCTGAGGCCGCCCACCAGAGCGAAGCGAATCAACTGCGCGAAGACCGCCTCGCCGCGGAGCCATACCCCGAGCCGGCCCAGCCAGCGCGAGCCCGTCGCGTGCAGGGCTTCGGTGCCGTGGGCGAGGGCCTCCGTGCCGTAGGCCAGGGCCTCCGTGCCGTAGGTATAGGTGTTCACCAGCCCGGTCACGGGCATCGTCGCCCGTTCCGGAATCTCGTGGACAGCCATCGTCTTCCCCATCCGAACACATCGGTGTCGGCCGGGCGGTCCGGAGTTCTTCCGGGCCAGCCAGTGGCCGACACGTTCTCGCCCTTCCACGGTAACACCAAGTGGAGTGGATTCCTCCACTTGTTTTTGTGGTCTGTGAAACAGGCCATGTTCCGGAAAACCAGCGACACGCCGTGTCGGACCTTGTTGACAGCGCTGAGATTGGCAGACTGGCGGAAGCGGAGAGTCTCGCCGTGAGTCCTGGCAGGAGAGTGGGGTAGCACATGTACCGGGTATTCGAAGCGCTCGACGAACTGGTGGCCATCATCGAAGAGGCCCGTGGCATCCCGCCGACCCGCAACTGCATCGTGCCGCGCGGTGAGGTGCTGGAACTTCTGGATGATGTCCGCGAGGCCCTGCCCGGCGAACTCGACGACGCCCAGGACGTGCTCGATCACCGCGACAAGATCGTCACCGATGCCCGCACCGGCGCCGAGACCACGGTCAAGACCGCCAACGAGCAAGCGCACCACACGGTCACCTCCGCGCGCGACGAGGCCGACCGCATCCTCGCCGACGCCAAGGCGCACGCCGATCGCATGGTCGCCGAGGCCCGCGCCCACGCCGAGCACCTGGTCGGCTCGGCGGAGGAGGAGGCCGAGCGCACCGTCGCCGACGGTCAGAAGGAATACGACACCCTCACCGGCCGGGCCCGCGCCGAGGCCGACCGCCTGGCCGTCGCCGGACAGGCCTCCTACGACCGCTCGGTCGCCGAGGGCAAGGCCGAGCAGGACCGTCTGGTCTCGCAGACCGAGGTGGTCCGCGCCGCCCATGCCGAATCCGCCCGGCTCATCGACACCGCCCAGGCCGACTCCGACCGTCTCCGGCAGGAATGCGACGACTACGTCGACGGCAAGCTCGCCGACTTCGAGGAAACCCTGCACAACACGCTGCGCATTCTCGGCCGCGGCCGCCACCAGGTCCGCCCGGGCGGCTCCGTCCCCGACTACGCCTCCGAGTTCCGCCGCTGAATTTCCGATTGGATCGCCCGCTTTCGTCCCATTTGGGTCGCGAGCGGGCCCTTCGGTATTGTTGGGTGGTTGCCCATCCCACACCTAGCGTGAGTGAGTTCAGAGATGTCCGCCGATTCCGGTCATGGTTCGCGTCATCGTCACAAGACGATCGACGCGGGCTTCGTGCTGGACGTACGCAGTCTCGGACGTGCCCCCGGTTCCATGCGCGAGCTGCAGCGCACGCTGACGACCGCCGAGAAGATCGGCCTCGATCTGGTCGGCATCCCGGCCGGTGCGCAGGTCGAGCTGGATCTCACGCTGCAGTCGGTCTCCGAGGGCGTGCTCGTCACCGGCACGGTGTCCGCTCCCATCGAGGGCGAATGCTCGCGCTGCCTCGAATCGTTCACCGACGAGATCGAATTGCAGCTCACCGAGCTGTTCGCCTACCCGGACAGCGCCACCGAGCAGACCACCGAGGAAGACGAGATCCCGCGCCTGGTCGACGATTTCATCGACCTGGAACCGGTGATCATCGACGCCGTCGGCCTGGAGCTGCCGCTGCAGCCGCTGTGTGAGCCGGACTGCGCCGGATTGTGCCCCGAATGCGGCGTCAAGATGGCGATTGCGGGTTCCGGCCACGGTCATGAGATACTTGACCCTCGCTGGGCCGGACTCGCCAAGTTCTCTGACAATGAACACAGCAACGCTGAGTCCACCGACGCGGAGACCGTGTCGGACCCATCAACCGATTCCACCCTTGCGGGACACAACGGTGCCGCAAGTAAGAAGACAGAGGAGAGCTAGTCGTGGCCGTTCCGAAGCGCCGGATGTCCCGTGCCAACACCCACGCGCGTCGCAGCCAGTGGAAGGCCGCCGCGCCGACCCTGATCACCTGCCCGAACCGCGCCTGCGGCCAGAAGACCCTGCCGCACATCGCGTGCCCGAGCTGCGGCACCTACAAGGGCCGTCAGGTCACCTCCGCGATCTGATTCGCTTCAGCCGACCGTGACCGCCAGCAAGGATGCGGCGGATATTCCCGCCGTAGGTGATGCAGCCGACCATGCCAGTCTGCTCGAGGCACTCGGCGTGGACGTACAACCGGAGCTTCTGCGCCTAGCGCTGACGCACCGGTCGTACGCCTACGAGAACGGTGGCTTGCCGACCAACGAGCGCCTGGAGTTCCTGGGCGATTCGGTGCTCGGCCTGAGCATTACCGAGCGCCTCTATCTGGAGCACCCGGACAAGTCCGAGGGTGAGCTGGCGAAGCTGCGCGCGAGCGTGGTGAACATGCACGCGCTGGCCGAGGTGGCCCGCTGTCTCGGTGAGGGCGGTCTCGGCCGCCATCTCCTGCTCGGTAAGGGCGAGGAGCTCACCGGTGGCCGCGACAAGCCGAGCATCCTGGCCGACGGCATGGAGTCGCTGCTGGGTGCGGTGCACCTGCAGCACGGCATCGATGTGGCACGCACCGTCGTGCTGCGGCTGTTCGCCGAACTGCTCGAGCGTGGTCCCCGCATGGGGGCCGGGCTCGACTGGAAGACCAGCCTGCAGGAGCTGACGGCCGAGCGCGGCATCGGCGTGCCCAGTTACGAGATCACCTCCACCGGGCCCGACCACGACAAGGAGTTCACCGCCACCGCGGTGATCGGTGGTCAGGGTTATGGCCAGGGGGTGGGCCGCTCCAAGAAGGAAGCGGAACAGAAGGCCGCGGGCGCGGCCTACAAGGCGTTGAACGCCGAGAACGCGCCCGAGGGTTCGGCCGACGGCTCGAAGAGCTAGATGCCCGAACTTCCCGAGGTCGAAGTCGTCCGGCGCGGGCTCACCGAGCATGTGGTGGGCCGCGTCCTGGACAGGGTGACGGTCAAGCATCCGCGTTCGGTGCGCCGGCACGAGCTGGGCGGGGACGATCTCGCCGCCCGACTGACCGGTCTGCGCGTCGAGAACGCGCAGCGGCGGGGGAAATTCCTGTGGCTCACCTTCGATGAGCCCGACACGTCTCTGGTCGTGCATCTCGGCATGTCCGGGCAGATGCTGGTGCAGCCCGCGACCGCGCCGCTGGAGAAGCACGCGCACATCATCGCCGCCCTCGACGACGGGAACGAACTGCGGTTCGTGGACCAGCGCACCTTCGGCGGCTGGATGCTCTCGGATCTGGTCGAGGTGGACGGGACCTGGGTGCCGGAGTCCGCCGCGCACATCGCGCGCGATCCGCTGGATCCGCTCTTCGACGCCGATGCCGTGGTGAAGACCCTGCGCGGCAAGCAGTCCGAGATCAAGCGGCTGCTGCTGGATCAGACCGTGGTGTCCGGTGTCGGCAATATCTATGCCGACGAGGCGCTGTGGCGGGCCGAGATCCACGGTGAGCGCTCGGCGTCCAAGCTGACCGGGCCCGCGCTGCACACGCTGCTCGGCGAGACGCGGAACGTCATGGACGAGGCGCTGCGGGCCGGGGGCACCTCCTTCGACGCCCTCTACGTGAACGTCAATGGCCAGTCCGGGTACTTCGAGCGGTCGCTCAATGCCTATGGGCGCGAGGATGAGCCGTGCCGGCGCTGTGGTGCGATCATGCGCCGGGAGAAGTTCATGAACCGTTCGTCTTTCTCCTGCCCCCGTTGCCAACCCCGCCCGCGCGGCTGAGACCAGCGGGTATTCTTCGCTTCAAGGTCATTCCAGTGTGGCCGAGCCTCCCTATCCCGTCTGTCGAGGCGCTACCTTTTTCACTAGCGGCATGTGTTGTGCCGGCTGGAGGAAACAATGCGCAAACTGACCTACTACGTCGCGGCCACCATCGACGGATTCATCGCCACCGATGCGGGCTCGGTCGACTTCTTCCCGGTCGGGGGTGACCATGGGCCCGCGATCATCGCGCAGTATCCCGAGACCCTGCCGACCAAGGTTCGTCAGGTGCTGGGCGTCGACAAAACCTGCCAGAACTTCGACACCGTGATCATGGGCCGCAAGACGCACGATTTCGGCGTCCGGACCGGCACTTCCAGCCCGTACGCCCATCTGCGGCAGTTCGTGGTGTCCACCACGCTGCCGGAGAATCCCGCCCCCGATGTGGAGTTGATCGCCGGGAACCCGATCGAGCGGGTGCGCGAGCTCAAGCGTGAGAAGGGGCTCGGCATCTGGCTGTGCGGCGGCGGCGAGCTCGCCCAGACCCTGCTGCCCGAGATCGACCAGGTGTTCCTGAAGCTCTACCCGATGGTGCTGGGCCACGGCCGCCCGCTCTTCGGCACGGCCGGTCACCTGCCCGAACCCGCCCGGTTCCGGGTGCTCACCAGCCGCGTCTTCGAGGACGGCGTGGCCTTCATCAAGTACAGCCGGGTGCGCTGACCGCCGCTATGCCAGGTCGTGGTCGAGCGGGTAGATCGCGGCCTGGGTCCGATCCCGGACACCCAGCCGCGTCAGGATGTTCGAGACGTGGTTCTTCACCGTGCCCTCGCTGACATACAGGGCGCGAGCGATCTCCCGGTTGGACGCGCCGGTCGCCAGCAGGCGCAGGATCTCCGATTCCCGTTTGGCCAGGTCGGCGGCGGGTTGCGGGCCGGTGCCGCGGCCCGGGTCGCGCAGCATGCCGAGCACGCGAACCGTCGCGGTCGACGTGCTATGCCGCCGGACCGACGGCGCTGTCGCTGATGTTCCTGCTGCCCGCGCCGATCGTCCGGGTGGGCCATGTGTTCGTGGGCGCCGGCATGATCTGGCTGGCCATGTGGCTGCGGGCGGCGGCCGGGCGTGCCGCCGACCGGCTGCCGCAGTACAGCTAGCCTGGCCTCAGAGGATCGCGACCGCCACCACCAGGCCGATGGCGATGTGCGCGGCGGACACCACCACGGACTCGGTGCTGAACTCCGGATTCTTCAGCACCGCACCGATATCGATGCCGAGCACGAATTCCAGGCTGCGCATCGCGATAACCTGGGCCACGATGCCGACCAGTCCGTAGATCGTGGTGGCGATCAGGCCCTCGGCGAGCTTGCCCGCCTGCGCGTAGATGGCCAGCACCACGATGAACGCCGTGCTGAGCATGGCCGCGGAGCTGATGATCACGGCGTTCGGCAGCCCGCGCGCCACCATGGCGCGCAGGGGGCCCGGGGTGGTCCAGTCCACGGCCTGGAAGCCGATGAGCAGCAGTACCAGGCCCAGCAGGGCGTAGCACAGGATCGCGCCGACGCCGCGTCCCAGGGAGTGCCAGTACCCGGCTTCGAGTGCGAGAGCGGTGGTCATCGGGATCCTCCGGGTCGGGGTGAATCGGGCGGTGGCTACTGCGGTGTGTGGTGGCTACTGCGGAATGCGGTGCGGGACGAAGGTGGAGCTGTCGTCGGTGATCAGGCCGACGGTCTCGCGGATACCCAGTCCCGCGGAGGTGTCGCCCACGATCCAAGCACCCAGCACCGGTCGCATGCCGTCGAATTCGGGGAGCGGGTCCAGCAATTGATAGACATACCCCTCGGCGCCGTAGACGCCCCCGGTGGCGGTCTCCATACCAGCTCCGACGATGGTCATGTTCGCGCCCTCGCGGCCCAGCTTCGGCTTGCGGATGTACTCGGTCAGTTCGTGCGGGTCGTCGAGGTAGGCGGGCAGCAGGTTGGGGTGGCCGGGGTACATCTCCCACAGCACCGCCAGGATCGCCTTGTTGGACAGCAGGGACTTCCAGAGCGGTTCGATCCACATGGTTTCCGGCAGGGACTCCACCACGCGGCGGCCGAAATCGTCGTCGAGGGCCCATTCCCACGGGTAGAGCTTGAAGATGGCCTCGATGGGAGCCTCGGCCAGATCCACGAAACGGTGCAGCTCCGTGTCGAATCCGACGTCCTCGATGGGCAGGGCGACGGTGTCGAATCCGGCCTCGGCGGCGGTCTCCTGCATGTAGGCGGTGGTGACATTGTCCTCGCCGGAGGAGTCCGCGCCCGACCAGCTGAAGTGCAGCTGCGAGCCCGGCAGCGTCTCGCGCATCTCACCCCAGCGCTCGACCAGCTTCTCGTGCAGCGAATTCCACTGGTCGTCGTCCGGGTGGGTGTCGGTGAGCCAGTGCCACTGCACGATTGCCGCCTCCAGCAGGGAGGTGGGCGTATCGGCGTTGTATTCCAGCAGTTTCGCCGGGCCGCGGCCGTCGTAACGCATGTCGAAGCGGCCGTAGATGTGCGGATCGGAGCGGTGCCAGGACTTGGTGATGGGTTCCCAACTCCATTGCGGCAGACCGAAATCGGCGAATCGCTCGGTCAGCACCACCTGTTCGACGGCGTGCAGGCACATGGAGTGCAGCACCTCGACCTGCGCCTCCATGGCCAGGATCTCGTCCATGTCGAACTCGTAGTGCACCGACTCGTCCCAGTAGGGCCGGGGTTGCCCGTTCGGGTATTGCCCCGGCGAGCCGTAGACCAGACCCTGACTCTCGATGATCCGCTGCCAGCCCGGCCGCGGAGTGCTGCGTACCCGCCGCACTAGGAACCTCCACCGTGGATCTTCGCGCCGAGTCCGCCGCGTTGAATCGTGCTGCCGCTCTTGGTCTTCACCGTCGCACCGCTGGGCGCCGTCGTGCTACCGCCGCTGGGCGCGTGCCCGATGGTGCCGGTGCCGCCGTAGTAGTAGCGATACGAGTGCCCCGCCAGGAAGAAGAAGCCCGGGTGAATCCCGCTGTCCCCGTGGTCCGTCGCATCCGAACAGTAGTTGTCCGGAACGACGATCTCCTGATTGTCCTGGGTCGCGGTGACACTCTGGCCCGCTCCGATGGGCACGCTCTCACCCTTGTTGGCCACCACCGTGCAAGAGGCGGTCACCTCGGGCCCGTTCCACGCCTCCGCCACCAGGTACCCGCCGCCGACCAGCGCCGCGATCCCCACCACGGCGGCACCGCCGATGAGTAGTCGCTTCTTCTTGCGCTGCTTGGCTTCCGCGGCCTCCGCCTCGGCCCGCTCCTGCTCCTCGGCCCGCTTCCGGGCCTTCTCCCGTGCCCGCGCCTCCGCGACCGTGGGCGGCCGCGGCTGGGTGATCCCCGCCTCCTGCGTGGTGATGCTGCCACGTCGCCTCGGCGCGGCCGGTTCGTCCACTGTCGCGGGCAAAGCCGGTTCCGCCGGCTCCAGCACCGGCCCGGGCAGGACAAACCCGGCGTTGCCCAGCAGCGGCCCCGGCGCGGCGGTCGGGCCACCGGTCCCGGGCCGCCCGAAAGCTCCGGGCCCGCCATGGAATTCCCCCGCGAGATGATGCGGCGCGTGCTGCTCGCCGCCGTGCTCCGCCCCGAAATCGGCCGGCATCGGCAGCGTCGGCTGATGCCCGGCCGATCGATCCGCACCGGGCTCGCCGAAACCGCCCGCGCCGCTCTGAGATTCACCGGATCCGGATTCGTTCGGCAGCGCGAGCGTCGGTTCGTAGCCGCCCGGGCGACCCGGGCCCGGCTCGCCGAATTGTTCGGACTTGCCGCCCGCACCGCCTGCGCCGGATTCGGCGGGCAGCGCGAGAGTTGGCTCCTGGCCGCGTGGTTGACCTGGTGTGGGTACTCCGGTCGAACCAGGTGCGGAGTCCGAACCTCGCGCGGTCTCCGGTGTGAATCGGACGGTCGGGTCGGTGCGGCCGATGGGCGGCGCGGTCTCGTCGTCCGGATCGCTGGGAAGCGGGTAGTGCTCGTGGCCCGGGTGGGCGGGATCGGCTGGGGCGGTATGGGATTCGGCGGGGTGTGCGGGGTCCGGGGTGGGGCGGTCCGGGTTTTCCGGACTACCGGGACGGTCTGTGGACATTGGTCGACTCCGTGGGCTCGCCGCTCGCTAGCGTTCTTCGAATCCTGTCATGTCGCCCGCGGCGGCACTCCAGTCTTCCACCACCAGGTTTACCCGACCCGGTGTCGTACCGGAACGTAGCAGGTCGAGCAGGGTTTCGCAGCGATCGCGGGGCCCTTCGGCCACGACGTGCACGCGGCCGTCGCTGTGATTGCGGGCATAGCCGGTCAGGCCCAGTTCCAGGGCGCGCGAGCGCGTCCACCAGCGGAAGCCGACGCCCTGGACCAGGCCGTGGACCCAGGCGCTGAGCCGGACCGGTTCACCGCTCATTCGTCGACGCGGAAGGTCAGGTTGACGGTGGTGCCCGCCTTGAGGGTGCGGCCGACCGTGCAGACCTTGTCGACGGCGCGCTGCGCGGCGACCAGCAGGCGGTCGCGGGTTTCGGCGTCGAGTTCGCTGAGGTCGAGCTCGAACTCCTCGGTGAGCTCCGGGTACACCTCGTTCTCGCGGTCGGCGTCGCCGGAGACGTGCACGGTGGCGTCGAACGTCTCGCCCAGCCGGCGCGCGAGGGTGAAGTCGGCGCTCAGGCCGGTGCAGCCCGCCAGCGCGATCTTCAGCAGCTCACCCGGGGTGAACGCGCCCGGCACGCCCGCGGACGCGATGAGCACCTCGCCACCGCGGTTGTTGCGGCCGGTGTAGGCGCGGGTGCCGGTGCGCTCGGCCCACAGCTTGACCGGCTCGGCGGCCGGGTCGGTGGTGGCGGTCTGCGGTGCGGCGGTCTGCTCGGACATAAGGAAGATCCTCCCATTGGGTCACCCGGGGCAACCATCTGGTTGCCGCTCGTTCGGAACGCCGAGGTCGTCAGCGGAATTCCGTCATCAGCTCCGGGGTGATCTCTTTCAAGCTGCCGGCGACGTACGCCGCCAGCGCGAGGGCGTCCATGGCGGGCGGGTACTTGGGATGCGGAACGGCGATGACCGTCATGCCCGCGGCGTGGGCGGCGCGCAGGCCGTTGCTGGAATCCTCGATGGCCACACACGCGTCGGGGTCGATGCCCAGCCGCGCGGCGGCCTCGAGGTAGCCGTCGGGCGCGGGCTTGCCGCGCGCCACCTCCTCGGTCGACACGGTGGCGGCGAACAGGTCGGTCACGCCCATGTGATCGAGCACCACGTCGATCAGCCGGCGCGGCGACGAGCTGGCCAGCCCGAGGGTGTAGATCCCGGCCAGCCGGCGCACGGTGTCGACCGCGTCCGGCATGAGCGGCAGGTGGTCGCCGTAGCGGGCGGCCATCCGGGTGATGACGTCCTCGGCGACCTCGTCGGGTGTGCGGCGGCCGTCGAGCAGCTCCGCGCTCAGGTACCGCGACCATTCGGCCGTGCTCATTCCCATGAGCCGGTCCTGGGTGTCGGGCAGCCAGCGCCCGCGCATCTCCTCGACGTACGCGCGCCGCACCTCCTCCCAGATGGGTTCGGTGTCGATGAGCACACCGTCCATGTCGAACACGATCGCAACAGACATGTCCTCCATGGTGGTTCATCACCGTCCGGGTACCCGGCATCGGGGGCGCATGTGGCGCGTCCACTGAATGGGATCGCGGTGCGGAACCGCGTCGCCCGCTCGCGCGCGGCGTTAGCGTCCGAAGCGAAAGACGCATACCCGCAAGCGAATACCGAGGTGGGCCGTGGGCACGGTCATGGACATCTACGATCCGGAGCTCTATGTGTCCGGGCCGATCCACGAGATCTTCGCCGATCTGCGGCGCACGGACCCGGTGCACTGGCAGGAGATGCCGGGCGAACCCGGCTACTGGGCGATCCTCAAACACGCGGATGTGGCGCACGTGGCCCGCAATCCGGAACTGTTCTCCGCCGAGCGGGAGGGCGTGATCTTGGAGAATCAGCCGCCCGAACGCCTCGAGCAGACCCGCAACATGCTGCTCATGATGGATCCGCCGCGGCACACCGACTACCGCAGGCCGCTGGCCGAGCACTTCAAGGCGCGGGTCATCGGCGAGCTGGAGGACCGGGTCCGGGAGCTGACCCGGAACCTGCTCGAAAGCGTCGACGGCGATGTCGAATTCGTGCACGACGTGGCGGGCGTGCTGCCCAGCCAGGTGGTGGGCGGTCTGTTCGGGATTCCGGTCGCGGACTGGCCGAGCATCCGGCGCTGGGCCGAACAGTCCACCAGCCAGCAGGATCCGGACCTGGTCGGCGATTTCGACGTGACGGCCGAGCTCACCAATATGGCCATCTACGCCATCCAGTTCGCCATGGCGCGGCGGGCCGAGCCGCCGCAGGCGGATCTGACCTCGCTGATCCTGGGCGGGTCCTACGGTGGAAAACCCATGTCGGACCTGGAGTTCGGCAGCTTCTTCACCCAGCTGGTGACCGCGGGCAACGACACCACCAAGACCATGCTGTCCTCGGGTCTGGAACTGCTGCTGCGGCATCCCGGGCAACTCGCGGCATTGCGCGCGGATCCGGCGCTGATTCCCGGTGCGGTGGAGGAGATCCTGCGATACGCCAACCCGCTGCACTACTTCCGGCGCACCGCCACCGCCGACACCGAGATCCGCGGGGTCCCCATCAAGGCCGGGGACAAGGTGGCCATGTGGTACACCTCGGCCAATCGGGACGAGGACGTCTTCGACGACGCACAGCGCTTCGACATCCGCCGAAATCCCAACCCGCACCTGTCCTTCGGGCTGGCCCAGCACTTCTGCCTGGGCGTACACCTGGCCCGGCTGGAGGGCCGGGTGTTCTTCGAGGAGCTGCTGGCCCGCTTCCCGGCAATGGAGCAGACCGGCGAATCCCGCCGGATCCGTTCGAATCTGAACAACGGCCTCAAGACCTTGCCGCTCCGCCTGACGCGGTAAGTTCGCGCGTCCATCACCACGGCGACGCCCGGCCGTTACCCGCACCCGCGACTCTGTCGGGATCTCGGCGCACCCGTCCGGGTGGCCAGAGGTGAGGAGACGGAATTGAGTCAGGTGCGGGGACTGGGTTACCGGCTGGCGGCTGCCGGGGTCTGCGGGGTGCTCGGGCTGGCGGCCGCCGGGTGCGGGAGCAGCGGGGATTCGGCGGCGCACGATCAGCATGTGCTGCTGCTGTCGATCGACGGCATGCACCAGTCGGATCTCGCCGGTTATGTGGCGGCGCACCAGGATTCGGCGCTGGCCAAGCTGGTCGCGCGCGGCGCGCAGTACACCGGCGCGCAGGTCCTGGCGCCGGCCGACTCCTTCCCGGGCACCATGGCGATGATCACCGGCGGCAGCCCCAAGACCACCGGCGTCTACTACGACGACACCTGGGCCCGGGACCTGCTCCCCGCTGGCACCAAGGACTGCGCCACCGCCAAGAAGGGTGCGCAGGTCCCGCTGACCGAGGAAATCGACAAGAACACCGACGAGCTCGACGGCGGCCAGGGCCTGACCGGTCTGCCGGACGGCATCGCGGCCATGACCGGAGATCCGAGCTCGGTGCTGGATCCGGCCAAGCTGCCGGTGGATCCGGCTACCTGCAAGCCGATTTCGCCGTCCGACTATCTGAAGGTGAACACCGTCTTCTCGGTGGTGCACGACGCCGGGCAGCGCACCGCCTGGTCGGACAAGCACCCGGCGTACCAGATCATGAACGGCAAGGGCGGCCGCTCGATCGATGACCTGTTCACCCCGGAGATCGACAGCAAGTCGCCGAAAGGTGATGCCTGGACCAAGGACTCGGACCAGACCAGGCGTTACGACACCTACAAGGCCGACGCGGTCGTCAACGAGATCAACGGCAAGGACCACTCCGGCGCTCAGCAGGTCGGTGTGCCCGCGGTGTTCGGCATGAACTTCCAGGCGGTATCGGTCACCCAGAAGCTGCCCGCGTCCAAGGGCTACTCTGCCGATGGGAAACCCGGTGCGCTGCTGTCGGCTTCGCTGGATTTCGTGGACCAGCAGATCGGCCGTTTCGTCACCGCCCTGGACCGGGCGGGCCTGACCGGCACCACCACCATCGTGCTGACCGCCAAGCACGGGCAGTCGCCGATCGATCCGAACGCGCTGACCCGGGTCGACGACAAGCCGATCATCGATGCGGTGAACAAGGAGTGGGCGGCCACCCACCCCGAGACGCCGAAGCTGATCGCGCACTCCATCGACGACGCCGCCATCCTCTGGTGGCTGGCCGACCGTTCGCCCGAGGCCACCGCCTTCGCGAAGCGAAAGCTGCTGGAGGCCAGCGGGACCGGCACCGACATCAATGGCAACCCGAAGCCGTTCACCGCGTCGGGCGTGGACACCGGCCAGGTGTACGCGGGCGCGGACGCCGTCAGGTACTTCGGTGCGGATGCCGATGACACCCGCGTGCCCGACCTCTTCGCCGGTACCAACGGCACGGTCTACACCGCCGGCAAGTCCAAGATCGCCGAGCACGGTGGCACCAGCCCCGACGACCGCCACGTTCCGCTGGTGGTCGTGGGCTCGGGCATCTCGAAGCACGATGTCCCCGACCAGGTTTCCCTCACCCAGGTCGCTCCGACCATCCTGGCCCGCCTCGGCCTGGACCCCCGCACACTCGACGCCGTGAAATCCGAACACACGGCGACCCTGCCGAGCTAGGGGGTCCATACCAGATCAGGGAGCTCTCGACGCGGAATTCTGTCCGATACCGCGCGGTGAGAGCTCCCTGATCGCTGTCCGGGGGGATTTACGACTGGAAGCGGTAGCCCATGCCCGCCTCGGTGAGGAGGTGTTTGGGCTGGGAGGGGTCGTCCTCGAGTTTGCGGCGCAGCTGGGCGAGATAGACACGCAGGTAATGGGTTTCGGTCGCATAGGACGGGCCCCAGACCTCGCGCAGGAGCTCACGGCGGCCGACGAGCTTGCCGCGATTACGGACCAGCATCTCCAGCACGCCCCACTCGGTGGGAGTCAGGTGCACGTCGTGGCCGTGGCGGGTCACCTTCTTGGCCGCGAGATCGACGGTGAAGGAGGCGGTTTCGATGACCGGCTCGGCGGTGTCGGCGGTACTGGCCGAGCGGCGGACGGCGGCGCGCAGCCGGGCCAGCAGTTCGTCCATGCCGAAGGGCTTGGTGACGTAGTCGTCGGCGCCGGCGTCGAGGGCCTCCACCTTGTCGGAGGAGTCGGTGCGGGCGGAGAGCACGATGACCGGGGCGGTGGACCAGCCGCGCAGGCCGGCCAGCACCTCGATGCCGTCCATATCGGGCAGGCCGAGGTCGAGAATTATGACGTCCGGGTGCTTCTCGGCGGCCGCGCGCAGGGCCGCGGCCCCATTGGACGCGGTGGTCACCTCGTAGCCGCGGACCGACAGATTGATGCGCAGGGCGCGCAGGATCTGTGGTTCGTCGTCGACCACGAGCACTTTGATCGGCGCTGCCGCCGCGTTCGTCACCCGACCTCCTCTTCGGTGTTCGCGGGGTCGTCCCCCGCGGGCAGATCGATCACCATGGTCAAACCGCCGCCCGGGGTGGGCTCCGCGTGCACGGTGCCACCCATGGCGTCCACGAAACCGCGCACCACCGACAGGCCCAGGCCCACGCCGGTGGAGGTGTCGCGGTCGCCGAGCCGCTGGAAGGGCTCGAACAGCTGGTCCTCCAGACCGGTCGGTACGCCCGGACCGGTATCGACCACCGTAACGGCCACCCGCTTGCCGACCTGCTCTGCCGCCACCCGCACCATCGAATCCCTGGGGGAGTAGCGGGCGGCATTGTCGATCAGATTGGCCAGGACCCGTTCCAGCAGACCGGGATCGGCGCGCACCGAGACGGTGTCGACGTCCACCTTCACCCGGTCCATGGTGGTGCGGCGCATGCCGCGGGTGCCCATGCCCATGAGCGCGTGATGCACCACCTCGTCGAGGTAGACCTTGCGCACCTGCGGCTTGATCACGCCGACCGCCAGGCGCGAGGAGTCCAGCAGGTTGCCGACCAGCGCGGTCAGCTGATCCACGGATTCCTCGATGGTCTCCAGCAGTTCGGCGGTGTCCTCGGGGGAGAACTCCACATCGTCGCTGCGCAGGCTGGACACCGCCGCCTTGGCCGCGGCCAGCGGGGTGCGCAGATCGTGGCTGACCGCCGACAGCAGGGCGCGGCGCAGCTTGTCGGCCTCCATGACCGCCTGTGCGGCGCTGGCCTCCTCCTGCAGCTGCTTCTGTTGCACCAGTCCCGCCGCCTGATTCGCGACCGCGCCCAGTACCAGGCGGTCCCCGGAGGTCACGGGACGTCCTCGCAACAGCAGCCAGTGCATGTCATCGCCTGCCTCCAGAGCGGTTTCGGCATCGCTGACCTTCGTCGGCGGCCGCTCGCCCACCGACGCGATGACCTCGTCGTCGGTGACCAGGCTGACGGCGTCCTGGCCGTAGGTCTCGCGGGCGCGTTCGAGCAGATCCGGGAGATCCGCGCCGTGCAGCACCGAGCCCGCGAACAGCGTCAGCAGCTCGGCCTGGCGAGAGGCCTTGCGCGCCTCCAGGGTTCGCTTGGCGGCCACATCCACCAGCGCCGCGACCGCGACCGCCACGAACAGCAGCACCACGATGGTGAGGAAGTTGTCGAGCTGGTCGATGGTGAGGCTGTAGCGGGGTTCGGTGAAGAACCAGTTCAGCAGGACGCCCGACAGGAGCGCCGACAGCGCCGCGGGGGCCACGCCGCCGAGCAGCGCGACCGCGATGACGCCAATGAAGAACAGGGCACTCTCACCGCTGAGGTCCAGCAGGCGATCGAGCCAGAAGTAGATGACCGCGCAGATCACCGAGGGCACGATGAACGCGGCCGACCAGGAGCCGACCTTGCGCTCGCGCCGGGTCAGCGAGGACCAGCGGAAGCCGCCCTTGTTGGATTCCTCGTGGGTCACCATGTGTACGTCGATCTTGCCCGACTCCTGCACCACGGTGGCGCCGATACCCTCGTCGAGCATGCGCGCCCAGCGTGAGCGGCGGGAGGTGCCCAGCACCAGCTGGGTGGCATTGACCTGACGCGCGAAATCCAGCAGCGCCGTGGGCACGTCCTCGCCGGTGACGGTGTGCAGGCTGGCGTCGAGGCTGGTGGCCAGGTCGCGCAGGCGGTTCAGCCGTTGTGTCGAGACGCCGGCCAGGCCGTCACCGCGCACGATGTGCACCACGATCAGCTCGGCGCTGGATTTGGCGGCGATGCGGCTGGCGCGCCGCACGATGGTCTCCGATTCCGGGCCGCCGGTCACGGCGACCACGACGCGTTCGCGCGCCTCCCAGGTGGTGGTGATCTTGTGGTCGGCACGGTATTTGGCGAGCGCGGCATCGACCTGATCGGCCAGCCACAGCAGCGCCAGCTCGCGCAGCGCGGTCAGATTGCCCGGGCGGAAATAGTTGCGCAACGCCGCGTCGACCTTCTCGGCGGCGTAGACATTGCCGTGGGACATGCGGCGGCGCAGGGCTTCCGGCGTGATGTCCACCAGCTCCACCTGGTCGGCGGAGCGAACCACCCAGTCCGGCACGGTTTCCCGCTGCACCACGCCCGTGATCTGCTCGACCACGTCGTTGAGGCTCTCCAGGTGCTGCACATTCACCGTGGACACCACGTCGATGCCCGCGTTCAGCAGGTCCTGGACGTCCTGCCAGCGCTTCTCGTGCTTGCTGCCCGGGACATTGGTGTGCGCCAGCTCGTCGACCAGCACCACCGCCGGATGCCGCCGCAGCACGGCGTCCACATCCAGTTCGGGCATGGTGGTGCCGCGATACTCGATCATCCTGGGCGGGATGCGCTCGATTCCGGCCAGCAACTCGGCGGTCTTGCTGCGGCCGTGGGTCTCGACGACGGCGGCCACCACATCGCGCCCACGCTCGAGCCGCCGATGCGCTTCGGCGAGCATCGAGAAGGTCTTGCCTACGCCGGGGGCCGCGCCGAGGTAGATCCGTAGTTGGCCGCGTTTCAACGTAAAATAACCTTTCGTGTCCCTCGTGACGGTCCGCGCAGTGATCTACCTCCGAGTCAGTTTGGACACGTCCGGCGAAGGTCTGGCAGTCGAACGCCAGCTTGAGGACTGTAAGCGAATCGCTGAAGCTCGAGACTGGTCCATATGTGAAATTTATACGGAAAAACCGGTCTCAGCCTTCGCCAAGGCTAAGAAACGCCCAGCGTATGACCGTATAGTCGAGGACTACCGCGCCGGCCGTTTTAACGCTCTCATTACGTGGGACCTCGACAGATTGACCCGCCGGCCCCGCCAGCTCGAGGACTGGATCGACGCCGCCGAGGCTAAAGGGCTGCGCCTCGTAACGGCCAACGGCGAAGCCGATCTTCAGACAGACGGTGGACGTACGTACGCGCGGATCAAGGCCGCGGTCGCCCGCGCGGAGATGGAGCGGAAAGGTGCTCGGCAGAGCCGGGCTCTACGTCAGAGGGCTGAGAAAGGGCATCCGCCGAAGGGGCCTCGGGCAACTGGCTACACATCAAACGGCGACATCGTTCCTGATGAGGCCGCCGCGGTCCGTGCGGTGTTCGAGGCGTTTGCGAACGGCTCATCGCTGAGGGCAATCGCTGCAGCACTCTCCGGCGCTGAACCTGTCGTGCAGCGGATCGGCGGCTCGATGGTGCACGACCTTCCAGGCTCGGTGCCTTCGCTGCCTGGTCGAAGCGGCCGGCCCTGGAACCCTGCGACGGTTCGGCATATCCTCCGAAGTCCGCGGTACGCCGGCTGGAGCATGATGGGCGGCGAGATCGTAAGGGACAGTGCCGGCACACCGATACGAGGCAGTGGGAACCGATCATCTCGGACGGGGTCTGGCTGGAAGTGCAGCGGCGCCTAGACAGTCCGGCACGAAAGACGAACCGTGCCGGCACGGATCGTCGTCATCTCGGGTCTGGGCTATACCTTTGTGGACCATGCGGGACAGCCCGAGGAAGGGGCAAAGCGCATGAGACTCGCTACAGATGCGCCGGCCACCTCGCGAGGTCTCGTGAGCAGGTCGATACCTACGTTCTGAAGTACATCCGGAAGCGCCTCGCCAAACCCGACCTCGCTGACCTACTGGTCCAGGATGGGGATGAGCGTCTTGAGGACCTGGCAACGCTAGAGAAGGTGCAGCGCGACCGAATTGTACGAGCGCGGGCTGACTACAAGGCCGAGCTGATCGATGGTGATCTACACAAAGAGATCCGGGCGGAGGCGGAGGCGGAGGCCGCCCGCTTGGAGGCCGAGAGGTTGGACCTAGCGGCCGGAACCGCTGCCTCTGCAATCCTCCGGGCGAAGTCGCCAGTGAAAGCATTCGATGTCGCTGATCTGGCAGCGAGGCGGTCCGTGATCGATCCTGCTATGTGAGGTGCGACTCTGGCCTGCACCCCCGTGGACGACAGCAGTTTGACCACAGGACAGTCGAGATTGTCCCAAGGTAGCCCTCATGTAGGGCTTTGTCCTCAAACCCGGTGGTGCGCACCAGGTAGTGCCGACCTGGGACAGCGTGCCGGCGGCCGGACTGTCGGTAAATCAATCGCTTTAGAGACAAGGAGAAGGGTCCGCCCGCTAACGCCGGTCCACTGTCACAAATTGTGAAAAGCAAACACTTCATAGTTGGGGGCGTTAGTGTTCGCCTGTCCTCGAGCAGGCGCGGGGTGAACGACCGGGAGGGACACATGACAACGAACTGTATTTTGGGACGAATCGGCTGGGCCGCACAGGCTTTGGTGGCCGCGAGCGCCGTGGTGGAAGGGTTCATCACCGGCGTCGAACTCTTCGCCGACGGCGGCATGGCACAGGTCTGAGCAACCAAGCCGTGACACGCGCGCCGACATCCATTCCCGGACCCCCGCTGAAGGGCGCTCCGGCCATCTGGGGTCCCCGTAGTCTTCGCCGAAAATCGGGCGGATACAGCGTAATCCACTGTCTGGCAGGGTATTGCGCAACGAACTGGCTTCTGAACACTTCTTCCTGCGGTAGCGTCGGGTCGCTCGCCCGGAGCATCCACGTTCGGCCGACGATCGTTTTCCGAACACTGGCAAGGCTCGCAGCCAGGGCTACCGGGCCTCGGGCTGGTGCACCGCGGGCCCGATCGTGATGTGTGCGAGCAACCCCGGCAGGTCGATGCCCAGATGTCGGGTGACCTCACGCAGCGCGTTCGAGTGCGGCCCGCGAGGACGGGTAACCAACAGTCGATTCCCTACACGCGCTGCGGCGGGACCTTCTGCATGCGCACGCGGGCATGATCCGTGCCCGCCGGCTCGAAGACCAGACCGAGCAGGCCTGGTGCCTGACCCTTGCCGCCAACGCCGTAATCGCTTGGACCACTGAGTATTACGGGCTCGCCGTCGACCAGATGCGCCGAGCCGGGCGCCGGATCGATGACGATGTGCTGGCGCATATCAGCCCGGCGCACAGCGAGAACATCAACTTCTTCGGCGCGATCGAGGTCGACATCGACGCCGAACTGGCTCAACTCGGCCCCACTGGCTATCGGCGGCTGCGCGTTCGTGACACCCTGTTCTGACCGGAGCCCGTGAGAAGTGCTGTCGCTGAGGGTTACCCGGTGGTGGCTGCCGCGCCAGCGATGACCACCTCGAGGCACTCGCGGAACAGGTCGTCGACTGTGCGACCGGGCCGGAAGTATTCGGTGATGCCGGCTATTACGGTCGGGTGCTGTTCGGTGAATGCCGTCATGTCGAACTCGTTCAGCGCGTCGGGGTCCGGGCGAGGGGCCTGCTCTTCGAGGACGTGGCCCACGGTGAAACGCTCCACCGTCAGCACGATCACCCGAGCCCGGTGCAGCGGAATACCGTGTGCCACCAGCGTGCTCATCGCGAGCTCGGAGATGTCGGCCATCTTCAGCGAGAGCTGGGAAGCCGACAGCACACGCGCACCGTCGGGGTGGGCCAGCAGCGCGCGCCGCAGCCGCTGCGCCAGCCCGCCGAGCCAGTCCTGCCAGCGCTCGTTCGGCGTCGGCGGTGACAGCTCACCGAACTCCTGATCGAGGATCGCCTCGGCGAGCGCGGTGACCAGAGCTGCCTTGCTGGGCAGATGCCAGTACAAGGTCGGCTGCCGTACACCCAGTCGTGCGGCCAGCTTGCGCAGGGTCACCCCGTCGAGGCCCTCGGCATCCAGCAATGCGATCGCTTCGGCGACGATGCGCTGTCGGTCCAATGTCAATGCACACCTCCCATCACGACTCTATCACTGATAGAGTCGTCTCTATCGGTGATAGAGACGGGCATGAGTCTTCGCCGACATCGCACGACGCAGGAGGATGAAAATGACACACCGGCATTCGATGCGGGATTTGCTGCACCGGGCGACCCACCGCGTTCCCGGGGTTCCCGCTCACGCCGAGCGGACGCCCGGCCACCAGGGCGCCACGCGCCACGGGCAGGCATGGCGGAACCCCGCTGCCCGCCACCGGTCGCCCAACCACCAGTGGAATCACTCACCCGCCCGCCCGCCTCGGGTACTTGTGGGCTGGCAGACGCGGATCGCGGCGTTCTTCGGTCAGGAACTGCGATGAAGGCCGCGGTATTGCACGAGATCGGGAGCGTTCCCCGATACGAAGACTTCCCGGATCCGGTGGCCGGCGAGGGGGAAGTGATCATCGACGTGAAGGCTGTCGCGGTCGAGAACGTCGACAAGGCGATCGCAGCCGGAACGCATTACGCCAGTGGGCAATTCCTCACCGAACTCCCGGCGATCCCTGCCTTCGACGGCGTCGGCACACTGCCCGACGGCATCCTCGTCGGCTTCGGCAACCCCCGACGGCCTTACGGCGCGCTCACCGAGAAGACCGTGGTGGCCGCCGCCGCGTACGCCCCGATCCCCGAGGGAATCGATCCGGCCGTCGCCACCGTGCTGGCCACGGCCATCACCGGCATGTCCATCACGACGGCCGCCGGTTTCGTTCCCGGCGAGACGGTACTGATCCAAGGGGCCACCGGCGTCGCCGGGCGACTCGCGGTCCAGGTGGCCCGGCTGCTCGGCGCGGGGCGGATCATCGCGACCGGCCGTGACGATGATCAGCTCCGCGACGTGCGGGCGCTCGGAGCCGACACCGTCATCAATACCGCTGTCGGCGACGACGCGCTGGCGCGGGCGTTCACCGAAGCCAAGGGTGACGGCTACGACGTGGTCCTGGACTATCTGTGGGGACGGCCGACCGAGATCTTGTTGCGCACCCTGGTTCCGGAGTCGTTCGCGTTCGGAAAACCGACGCGCTTGATCCAGGTCGGGGAGGCCGCCGGCCGCGGGCTCACCCTCACTGCCGAGAGCCTGCGCACCTCCGGAGTCGAGATCTACGGTGCGGCCAAGGGGCTCGACGCGGAGACCATGGGCACGGTGTACGGGCAGATCGTGCAGTGGACACGGTCCGGCGAGCTCACCTTCGACCTGGCGACGATTCCGCTGAGCGACATCGAAACCGCGTGGCAGCAAACCGATCTGCGCGGGAAACGACTCGTCGTACTGCCATAGCCCGGGGATCTTTACCGTTGACCCCAGCTGATGTGGCGTTCGTCGACCCGGACCGCGGTCGACTGCCAATCCGGCGACGAGGCGTTCCGAATCGTCGCCGCGGCCCTGACCGCGAATCAGGGGTGGCGTCGGTGTCGATGTCGGTCGGGGTCGATGGAGATGCCCTGGTCGACACGCCTTGCTGTGGCACCGGCTGGCCGGTGGCGCCCTTTAGGCTTGCCGACCAACTACCCCGGGTTTGTTCCTGCGGGGGTTGCCTGTTGCAAGTTCGGTTCTTCTCCGGACCTTCCCGACGACGTGAGGAGTTCGACGATGATGACTGTGGCACCAGCCAGTAACTGGCCCCTCGGGCTCGGCAGCGCAGCGGTGTTTCCCGCCCGGGACGGCGGCCTGAGAGCACCGTTCATCCTGGTGGGGGACTCGGACATGACGGGCGCCGATCCTGGCGCCTTCGCCCGGCAACTCGATAGCCCGGGGTACTCGTTCCGCGAGGCGCTGCGCGCCGCCGGCGCCGATTTGATCCTGGTGTCGCTGGGCACCAGCGACACCCTCGATGGCGCCGCCCACCGCAGTGTGCTGGAGGTCTTGCTCCGCGCGATCGGCGAGCGCCTGGGCTCGACTCCGCTCACGGTCTGCGGCATCGGGCGCGG
>NZ_JBSGCB010000044.1:0-81593 GCF_053601595.1 Nocardia sp. NPDC004711
CCTGGTTGTGGGGGCGTTTGGCTTCTTCTAATACTTTCATCAAACATGCTGATGGGGTGGCACCGCTGCGCGGTGCCACCCCATCACTCACTTCGAGACACAACCTAGCCGAAGCAGATCTCATACAACCGCTGTGGTCAGCCGAGGTCCTGGCCGAGTTGCAACGCAATCTCGCAGCCGCGCATGGCGATGACGCCCGCCGGACCGCACAAGTAGACCGCTTGATCGACACATTGCGGACGTTCTTCCCCGACGCCATGGTCGAGGGTTATGAAGAGCTGACCGAACGAATGGAGAACCACCCCAAGGACAGACACGTCCTTGCGGCCGCGCTACAGGGAAATGCCGACGCGCTGCTGACCTTCAATATCAAAGACTTCAAGGTCAGACCCATCGGCGACGGATTCCCCGAACTGATGCATCCGGACGACTTCCTACTGGACATGCTGGATCTAGCCCCCGGGCAGGTAGTCCGATTGCTCCAAACGCAAGTCGCCCAACACAAGCGACCCCCGAAACACCTCCAGGGTCTGCTCGATGTCCTCGACCGATCCGGGGTATCGGGCTTCGCCGCCGAAGTACGCCGGCACCTGGACTGAATCCAAGGATTCAGCGAATACCTCCGGAGCAACATGGGATTGCGGATGCACTGACGGGATCGATCCACACCATCGGGCTCGAGGTCGGCCGAGCGCCCGTGGTCACTCGCTCCCGCCCCAACTTGCCCCCACGTTCACAGAATCTGCTCTGCAGCTGGGGATTTCACGTTCAATAGCGCCGCTGGAGAACGCGCTGGGGATTCGGTTCTGTCTCACATGAATCGGATGGTCGACAGGGTGCCCGCGATGATGCAGTAGGCCGCGAACGGGAGGAGGGTGCGGGTGCGGAAGTAGCGCTCGAGGTAGCGCACCGCCAACCATGAGCAGGTTCCGGAGACGAAGGCGCCGAGGAGGACCGGGCCGCGGATGGCGGCGATCCTCGGTTCGGCGAGCTCCGGCAGCTCGACCAGGCCGGCGCCCAGAATCGTCGGAGTGGCGAGCAGGAAGGCGAATTTGGCGGCGTGCTCATTTTCCAGACCGCGCCACAGGCCACCGACCATGGTGAGTCCCGCGCGGCTGAAGCCGGTCAGCAGTGCGCCGGCTTGGGCGAAGCCGACACCGATGGCGTCCAGGGGGCTCAGGGCAGCCAGCGGGCGGTCGGTCTGACGGGGGCGTTTCGGTCCGGCGGGGTGAACAGACCGGTGGGCCTCACGGCGGCCGAACCGGCGACCGTATTCCGCCAATGTCGGTTCGTTGCGCCTGCGCAATCCCTCGCCGATGACGAGCACGACACCGTTCAAGGTCAGGAAGACACTGGTGTCGACGGGCGTGGTGAACAGCGCGTGCAGCGGGCGATCCAGGAAAGGGCCCAGGACCGCGACGGGAAGAGTGGCGAGAACGATCAGCCAGGCGAGTCGCTGCGGAACGGTTTCCGCGCGCCGGGTTCGCAACGTGGCCAGGAAACCGGCGATGATGGCCCGCCAGTCACGCCAGTAGTAGCCGAGCAACGCGATCGCCGTGGCCACGTGCAATGCCACCACGAAGGCCAGATAGGTCGCACCCCGGCCGGATCTTCCCACTGTCACCTGCTTCCAGCTACCACCGACCCAATCCGCGACCAGGACCGAGTGCCCCAGGCTCGAGATCGGGAACAGTTCGGTGACACCCTGTACGGCGCCGATGACAGCGGCTTGCAAGTAGGTGATCATCGGCTCGAGTTTCGCACGGGTGTTTCGCCGCAACCCTGAGACCCCTATCGATGGGCAGTTTGTCCGAATCAACCACTCCGCCAATCACTTACGGGAACTGAGCACCGGACGCCGCACGCATCATTCGGCCTGTTCGAATGGCCGCCACGAGGCGAAAAACAGTATGAGGACAGCAGATTCGCTGCCCGAAACCCGAATCAGGCGTCGACTGAGTGAATTTCGGGTCACCCCACCCCGTGAGCCGGAGCACCCCCCGGCGAGTCCGGCAGTCCACCAGCCGCTTGCTTGCCGAGAAAGTGAAAAGAAGATATTTTGCTTTATCTGTCAGACGCTGTGACCTGCGTCATGGTCGACACCCTATGCGGGCTGGCCGTGGCCCGATGAGGATTTGCATTGACCAGTTCCTGGACTACAGGCCGGGCCGTGTTCCGGCTCCGGCTGGGCGCCGCCGTCGGCGTGCTCGCCGCGGCCGTGTCGGTGAGTACGGCCGACGCCGAACCCGCACCGGCACCGGGCCGCGCGCTCGTCGTGCTCGGTGACTCGTACACCGCGAACCCACCGTGCGATGCGGTGCTGGTGAAATGCGCGGACGAGAACAGCACCGGTCTGCAGGCCTGTTTACACGGCCCCACCTCGTGGCCCGTTCAACTGAGTGGGCTGATGGGCATCGCCGCCGAGGACGTCGAGAACAACTCGTGCTCCAGCGCGACCATCGATACCGGTCCGGTGACATCGACCGGGGAGAAGGTTCCCGGCCGGGACGGATACACCCTGACGCAGGAGGTGCTCGAAGCCGCTCGGGACGGGTCGTTCGGGCCGCGGACCCAGGTGGTGGCGATCCAGCTGGGCTTCAACGACGCGTGGCCGAAGGATGACGCGATCACCGCCGATGCGACCAGGGTGTTCACCTGCGTGTTCAACCTCGTCGAGGGCTGCGACGAGAACGCGGTGGCCGAGGGCCGGTGGCCGGTGCTCGATGCGATCACCGGAGCGGCCTACGCCGACCGCATCCGCAAAGTCGTCGACTACGTGAAGTACTACGCGCCGAACGCGAGGATCGAACTGGTCGGCTATCCCGAGGTGGCGCCGGAGGGCGCCTCGGAGTGGTGCTTCGACTTCCTCGGCCTCGTCCGCTGGGTGCAGCCGCGGGCTCGCGCCATGGTCGAGTTCTGGAACCGGCTCCAGGATGCGCAACGCGACGCGGCCGGGATGCTCCAGATCGACTTCGTCGACGTGAAGCAGGCGACCGCGGGCCACGGATTGTGTTCTGCCGATCCGTGGTTCAACGGCTTCCTCGATCCGCAGATCAACCTGGCCGGCTTGCCCTTCCATCCCTCACCCCGCGGGGACGCCGTCGTGGCCGCCACCGTCTACAGCCACGTCGCGCACTGACACGGCCTCACCCTGCCAGCCGGACGAGTACCGCCGTGGCGCATCCATCGGAGAAGCAATGACGCTCACGTACACCCCAGAATCCGAATCGACCTCGGCGCCACCCGAATTCGCGTGGCGCGGCGTCCTGCTGGTCTCGGGGTTGATCACGCTCGTCTGGTCCATCTCCGCAGCCCGGTTCCAGCTCGCCGGTGACGAGCTGTACTACCTCGCGTGTGGCCGGCGCCTGGCGGTCGATTACGTCGACAACGGACCGGTGATACCGCTGATCGCGCGGGCAGCCGACGTGATCGCCCCCGGATCGGTTCTCGCGCTGCGGATCCCGGGGTTGCTGCTGCTGATCGCGGTGTCCGTCCTCGCGGCGGCGGTGGCCCGCGAATGCGGTGCGCGGCCGCGCTACCAGATGCTCGCCGCGGCGGGGTACGCCGTCTCACCGTTCGTCGTCGCCTACACCGTGCTGGACAGCGTCGCATTCGACGTGGCGTTCCAGGCGCTGATCATCTGGCTGCTGGTTCGCTGGGTGCGCACCCGCCGGGACCGCTTGCTCATCGCCGCGGGTGTGGCGGCGGCGATCGACGTGCAGGACAAATGGCTGGTGCTGATGCTGGGGGCCTGTGTCGCCCTCGGCATTCTCGCCGTCGGACCCCGCGAGGTCTTGCGCCGCCCCGCACTGTGGGCAGGGCTGTCGATCTTCGCGGCCGCCATGACGCCCGCCCTGCTGTGGCAGGCCTCCCACCATTGGCCACAGCTGGCGACCAACAGCGCCATCGCCCAGGAAACGGCGGGGAGCGACGGCGGACAGCTGGGGACGGTCGTGGCGATCATGGTGGTCACCGGATTCCTCGGCGGCGGGCTGGGCGTGCTGGGCCTGTACGGCCTGGCTCGGGAGCCGAAGCTGCGGCCGTATCGGTTCGTGCTGATCGCCGCCTTGCTGATGGTGGTTCTGGTCGTCGTCGGACACGGCCGGTCCTATTACGTCGCCGGGATCGTTCCCGCGATCTTCGGCGCGGGCGCGTCGATCCTGAACGGCTTCCTGGACGCCGCGGGTACCCGCGCCCTGCTGCTGCGGCGGTTGTTCACCGGCCTCACCGTCCTCTCGGCGGTGCTGACCGCCTGCTTGGCGCTGCTCCCCTACCCCAAGAGCTGGATCGACGTGCCGGACACCGGCTACTGGGGCTTTCTGCAGCACTACGGCAACGACAACTGGGAGGACCTGGCCGACGCGGTGCACAAGGTGGCGATCGGCCTGCCGGCCGAGGAACAGGCCGGCGCCGTCGTCGTCACCGAGGCCTACAACGAGGCCGGGGCGCTCGACCATTACGGCCGGTCCCAATGGATTCCGCCGGTCTACAGCCCCAATCGTGGCTTCGCCGAATGGGGTCCGCCGCCGGACTCGGCCACGACCGTCATGTATGTCGGCTACAACGACGGACCGGAGCTGCGGGCCTTCCTGGCGAATTTCGCCCACACCACACCGGCTTTGCAGATGGACAACCCGCTCGGCATCCCCGGACAGAATCACCACGTGACCGTGTGGATCTGCCGCGAGCCCCTGGTTCCCATGTCCGTCGCCTGGCCGAAGTTGACCTATATGGTTGTCCCACCGGCCTCTTGAGCGAGAGTGCCGACGTCATCGAGGATTTGCATTGATCAGTTTCAGGACCAGCGGCGGGGCCGTGCTTCCACTCAGGCTGGCCGCCGCCGTCGCCGTTCTCGCCGCGGCCGGCTCGATAGGCACCGCCGCCGCCGACGAACCCGCTCCCGTCGAGGGCAAAACGCTTGTGGTCATGGGTGATTCGTTCGCCGCGAACCCGCCGTGCGATGGGGTCCTGGTGAAATGCGACGGCAACAACGACGTCGCGGCGCACGAATGCCTGCACCGCGACACGTCCTGGCCCGTCCAGCTGAGCGCGCTCATGGGCGTCGCCGGAACCTCGGACTTCGAGAACGCCACCTGCACCAACGCGTCGATCGACAGCGGCCCCGTGACCTCGAGCGGGCAGCAGGTTCCGGGCCGCGACGGCTACACCCTGGCGCAGCTGGCGATCAAGGCCGCCAAGAACGGGGCGTTCGGGCCACGCACCCAGGTGGTGGCGATCCAGCTGGGAGCCAACGACGAGTGGCCGCATGATTCGGCGACCACTGCCGATGCCCCCGCCCAATTGACCTGCGCGTTCAACATCTCTCAGGGTTGCGACGCGGACGCGGCGTCCCAGGGCCGATGGCCCGACCTCGACACGGTCAACGGACCGGCCTACGCCGATCGCATCCGCAAAGTCGTCGACTATGTGAAGTACTACGCCCCCAACGCCAAGATCGAACTGGTCGGCTATCCCGAACTGGCCCCGGCGAACTCGACCGCCTGGTGTCTCGACGTCCTTGGCGTCTTCCGCTACGTCCAGCCCCGAGCCACCGCTATCAACGAATTCTGGAACCGCCTGGACGACGCCGAACGCGATGCCGCCCAAGCCCTTTCCATCGACTTCGTCGACGCCCGGACCCCCACCGCCGGCCACGGCCTCTGCTCCCCCGACCCCTGGCTCCTCTCCATCCTGGACCCCAAGGTGAACCTCGTCGGCCTCCCCTTCCACCCCACTCCCCGCGGCGACTCCGCGGTAGCCGCCGAGGTCCACAGCCGCATCACGCAGACCCGTTGATCCGAAGTCACGGCTATCCCGCGTAGGCGGTCTTGCCGCCGTCGATCACCATCTGGGCGGCGGTCATGTACGGGAAGTCGTCGGAGGCCAGGGCCAGGGCGAAGGCGGCTATCTCGTCGGGGGTGGCCATGCGGCGCAGGCCGGGGACGTGCTGTTTGCCGTAGACCTCGGTCATGGTCTTCCATACCTCGTCGGGGAGGTTCATCGCGCCTGCCGCGCGCCGGACCAGTTCGGTGTCGGTGGTGCCGGGGATGAGGGTGTTGATGCGAATGTTCTTGTCCGCGTAGTCGTAGGCGGCCGCTTGGACCATGCCGACCAGCCCGCGTTTGGCGGCGGTGTAGGCGGCCCGGCCCTCGGTGGTGGCGATGGCGTTGGACGAGGAGGTGACGACCACGACCCCGCCGCCGCGGGCGATCAGGTGCGGGATCTCGTATTTCAAGGCCAGGAAGTTGCCGCGCAGGTCGGTGTCGACGACGTCGTCCCATTCGGCGGAGCTGTACTCGTGCAAGGCTTTCTGCAGCGTGATGCCCGCATTGTTGAAGCAGACGTCGAGCCCGCCGTACTTGTCGGCGACCGCGTCCACGAACTGGCGCACATCGGATTCCACCCGGACATCGGCCCGGATGTAGGTGGCTTCCCCGCCCGCCGCCCGAATCTGCTGTTCGACCTGGCGGCCGAGTTGTTCTCTGCGGCCGCAGAATCCGACGTGCCCGCCCTCGGCGGCGAACATCAGGGCGGCCGAGCGGCCGATGCCGGAGGTGGCGCCGGTGATCAGCACTACCTTCCGGTCGAAACGCCGTGCGCCGGAAGGCTTTACCACGGGGGTCGGCGCCCCGCCCTGGACGAGGGCGATGCCGCCGGCCGCGCCCGCCGCCGCGGTGAGGGTCGCGGCGACTCCGGTGGTGGTGAGGAGCCGTCGCCTGCTGACCCCCGAGGCGGGGCCGGGTTCAGCGGCGGATTCGGGCTCAGTGCTGGCATCCATAATGGATAGCGTAACTATCGGATAGTTCTACTGTCTACTCTTCGGATGGGATTGCCGCGCAGCCGGAACCGACCTCGAACATGGCCACACCATGCGCTGGAATATCGGCGGCGCTCAGCGCACCGGTGGTCGTGGTGTCGGTGTGCGTCCACAGATTGCGCACCGAGTAACACTCCGCCTGCCGCAATCCGGTTGCGGCCAGCCCGGTTTCGATGGTCGCCGCCCGATCGCCGGGATTGAACACGGCCACCGCCACCGCGCCGCCGGCGAGCGGCTTGACCAGGATCCGCCCGTCCCCCGGCAACGGCGTCGCCTGCGCCACCCGCGAATCCTGGTCCACGGCAATGACATCGGCATTGGTCAGCAGGGCGCGGGTCTGCTCGGACATCGCGCGCACATCGTTGCCGGCGATCAGCGGCGCCGCGAGCATGGCCCACAGCGAGAAGTGCGCGCGCTGCTCCTCGGGATCGAGGCTGAACTGCGGATCACGCAGGCGGCCGACCACCTCGGGCGACAGATCGAACGACGTCTCGAGTTCCAGAATCTGGCGGGTCGTCAACGGCCCGGCCAGGACATCGGCGGGATAGCCCGCCAGATGCGCGCCGATGAACTCGGTCAGCGGCAGCCCGACCACCATCATGTCGGGATCGTTCCAGTAGCCGGGGCGGGCGCGGGTGGCCAGCGGTTCGGCCGCCCCCAGCTCGTCGGTGACACCGATCAGGCCGCGGCCGGATCGGGTGGCCAGGCGCTGATCCGGCGACCCGTTGTGCCACAGCGGAATCAGATCCGCGGTATTGCGGGTCATATCCGAGATGGTCGACCAGTCGTAGTCCCCGCCCGCGTGCAGGTTGCCGGAACTGTTCGGGTTGATGCTGTAGACGATCCGCCGCCCGCTGGCGCGCAGGGCATCCCGCATGGCGGTGAAGGCGGGCACCTGCTCGGCGAGGTCGGTGTCGGCCCGGCACCAGTCGTACTTGAGGAAGTCGACGCCCCAGCCCGCGAAGGTCCGCGCATCCGCTGTCTCGTGCCCGCGACCGGCATTGTCGGGCGTCTGCCCGCAGGTCTCGTTGTAGGGGCTCGAGTACAGGCCCAGATACATGCCGCGCGCGTGCGCGTAGTCGGCGAGCGCGGCCATGCCGTGCGGGAACCGCCGCGGATCGGCCCGCAGGTTCCCGGTGGCGTCGCGTTTCGGGGCAGCCCATCCGGCATCCAGATTCACGTAGCGGTATCCGGCGTCGCGCATGCCGGAGCCGACCATGGTGTCGATGACCTCGTGGATGTTCTGCTCGGTCAGCGGAATTCCGGAATTCCACGAATTCCAGCCCATGGGCGGGGTGAGCCGGCCGCCGACCGCCGCGATCGGGGCGGGACGCGGCGGCGCGGCCGCGGTGTCGGCGGTCAGCAGAGCGGTGGCGGCGACCAGCGCGAAGGACAGGATTCCAACTCGCACGCGGGACGTCTCCTCGGGTGACGGACGGTTCAATTGTGCGGCGGGAGCTGGCCGTCGGCCTTCACAGTAGTGCCGGTGAGAGTAAAGGTGACCACGCTGGGTCCGCCCTGGGGACAGCACATGGGGTCGTTGCCGTTGAGCCAGTGGTAGGTGAGCGACAGCGAGGTGCGGGTCTTGCCGGTCACCATCGTGTACATGTACGGGTTGGGGGTGGCCGTCCCCAGATACGTGCCGTTGGTGAAGAGCAGAACGTGGGTGTACGGGTGGTTGGTGTCGGAATTGACCGTCATCCAGGACAGCACCCCGGCACAACCCGCGGAGATCTGGTCATCGGCGGCCTGACCTGTCTTCCACCCGCCGACCGGCGGCGGCGACAGCCGCGCGATGGCCTCTCGGGCCAGGTCGGAATTGATGTCGAGGCAGAGCCCGTGGCCGCTGCCCGCCGGGGCGTCGGACTGCTGGGCGGCGGCGGGAGCCGAAGTGGGGGCCGTGGAACTGGGGCCGGTCGAGGTGGTGGTGGTCCCGCAGCCGGTGGCCACCGCCGCGAGGGCAGCGCCCATCGCGAGAATCGCCACTGACCTGGTCTTGATGGCATCCCGCCGCGCACGTGTCACCTCTAGATCATCGGGGTGCCAGGAACTCGCGTTAGCGGCAGGGTCCCGATACGGGGGTCGCCGGCATGCCGTCGGCGGGTGCCGCGTTCTGCCACAAGCGATTCGCCGAACTGCCCCAGCCCCTACCTCCGATACGCCGCCACGAACGACGTGTCGACACCCGCCTTGCCGAATCGGAAGGCCCCGCCGGGCGCTCCGAGCGCCTCGGTGCGGCCCGGCAGCGGCTCGTCGAAGAACCGCCGATTCTCGGCGATGAACCCCTCCTGCCCATCCGGCATATCGTCCTCGTAGTAGATGGCCTCGACCGGGCAGACCGGTTCGCAGGCGCCGCAGTCGGTGCATTCGTCGGGGTTGATGTAGGCCATGCGGTCGCCGATGTAGATGCAGTCGAGGGGGCACTCCTCGATGCAGGCACGGTCCAGGACGTCGACGCAGTCGGCTCCGATGACGAAAGTCATGTTGTCTCCCGAGGATTCGATGCCGCGGCCGATCGGTCACGGGCGGGCACGGTTCCAGCCTGACCGTCGGAGGCACGGTCCGGTAGCCGTCGAATATCGAGCACCTCATAAGCCGGGCTTATGCGCGGCCGCACCAGCCCCGCATAATCGAGCCTTATGACCCTGCCCCCGGGAACCCCCGACCTGAAGGTGCTGGATCTGCTCACGTCGGTGGCCGAACTGGGCAGTCTCGGCGCCGCTGCTCGCCGCCACGGCATCACCCAGCCGGCCGCCAGCCAGCGGATCACCGCGCTGGAGCGGCGGTTGCGTTTGCGGCTGCTGGACCGCCGGCCGACCGGGTCCACGCTGACCGAGGCGGGGCGCAAGGTGGTCGAGTATGCACGGCCGATGCTGTCCGCCGCGCAGGCGTTCGGCGCGGGCGTCGCGGCCCTGCGCACCCCGGACCGGCCGCGACTGCATATCGCCGCGTCGAAAACCATTGCCGACCATCGCATGTCGCAGTGGCTGGGCGTGCTCCGGGAGACGCATCCGGAGGTGACGGTGGCCTTGGAGGTGGGCAACTCGCGCCAGGTCGAGTCGTGGGTGCGGCTGGGGCAGGCCGATCTCGGCTTCGTCGAGGGCCCCAATCCCCCGATCGAACTCGACGCCCGGATACTCGGCACCGACGATCTGGTGCTGGTGGTGGGCCCCGATCACCCGTGGGCCCGCCGCCACGCCCCGGTCACCGTGCACGAATTGGCGGCCACCCCGCTGCTGTGGCGCGAACCCGGCTCGGGTACCCGCGCCACTGTCTGGGAGGTGCTCACCACCGACTCCGATCCGGCCCGCCCCGCCGCCGAACTCGGTTCGACGGCAGCGATTCTCGCCACCGCCCGGACCGGCGTCGCCCCCGCCATCCTGAGCCGGCTCCTCACCGACGCCGACCTCCGCACCGGCACCCTGATAGAAATTCCGGTCGCCGACGCGGTACTGACCCGCCACTTCCGCGCCGTCTGGCGGAAGCAATCACCCCCGGCCACCCACGCGGCCCAACTTCTCCACTGCGCCACCCGAGTCGAGCAGAACCGAACCAGCGGCACGACTCGAGCGATCCAGGCCGACAGCGCGTCCTAGCCGATCCGGCGCAGCGGCGGCGCCCGCGAGCCGAACCTGTGGCACGGCCGGCCGATCAGACCAATGGCACGGCCAGCCGACCAGACCAATGACGCGGCCAGCCGACCGGACCTGCGGCGCGGCCGGCCGATCTCAAAGCGGCGGCGCGGCCCGAACGCCCCGGGGCGGCTGCGCGGCCGGTCCGATCCGACGCAGCGGCGGCTGCCGGCCGAGCCGGGGCGCGGTGCGATCTAGGTGGGGCGGGGTGGTGGGGCGGTTGAGGATCGGGTCTCGAGGTGGACCGGGACGACGATGTTGGGCTGGTCGATCGGGCGGGAGTGGAGGGCGTCGATCAGGAGGGTGGCGGCGCGGCAGCCGATGGCGTGGCGGTCCACGGCGAGGGTGGTCAGGGCCGGGGACAGGGAGGGGGAGGTGGGGAGGTCGTCGTGGCCGATGACCGAAACGTCCTCGGGTACACGGAGTCCGCAGTCGGCGGCGGACAGGTAGACGGTGTGGGCGATGTAGTCGCTGTTGGTGATGAACGCGGTGGGCCGATCGTCCGGGTGCACCCGCAGGGCCGCGGTGACGGCGGGGCGGGCCGCGTCGGCGGAGAGTTCGGTGGTCACGGGCAGGGCGGTGAAGCCGAGTTCGCCGCCGAGCCGCCGGAAGCGTTCCAGCCGTTCGGGATCCGGGGACTTCTCCGGTGGCGCCACCACCATGGCCAGCCGCCGGTGTCCCAGTCCGAGCAGATGCCGCACCGCGAGATCGACCGAGGTCTCCTGGTCCGAGCGCACGCTCATGGTGAGCCCGGGATGCTCGCGGTCGGCGGTGTCGAGCAGCACCACGGGCCGCCGGGTGACCGAATGCCATTCCCGCGCATGCGGACTCGTGCCGATGGGCGCGATGGCCAGCCCGTCCACGGCCCGATGCTGGAAAGCGTCGAGCAGCTGCCGCTCCCGGCCGGCGTCGTAGCGCGAGGAGCCGACCATGACGTCGTAGCCCGCGGCGGAACAAGTTTCGTCGAAGCCGTCGATCACATCCAGGAAGTGCGGGTTGCGCAGGTTGCGGATGAGCAGTCCCAGTACCCGGGTGCGCCGGGTGCGCAGGGCGACCGCGGAGGCATTGGGCCGGTAGCCGAGTTCGGCGGCGCGTTGGAGAATGCGCTCTCGCAGCTGGTCGCTGACGCCGGGCCGCCCGGCGAGTGCCAGGCTGACCGCCGAAATGGAGACTCCGAGCGATATCGCCACATCGCGCTGCGTGATCGGTTCGCTCCCGGCTACCACGGAGAGAAACACTAGCGAACGGAGGCTGAACTCGGATGACCGCGCTCTGAACTCTCGACAACGTCCGGGGCAAGCGCTCGCTTCGACGCCTCTACCTTTGCTAAAACGATTGAGCAATTCGATCTCCCAGGAAGGACCATCGTGTCCAGCGATGCCTTTTCAGTCCTCGACTCCACCGAGCTGACCACCTTCCACCGCAAGGTGACCGTGCTCTCGGCCGCCGGCATGTTCCTCGACGGCTTCGACATCACGGTGATCGCGGTCGCGCTGCCGACCGTCACCAGGCAGTGGCACCTGTCCACCTTCATGGCCGGTGCGCTCTCCGCGGCCGCGGTGGTCGGAATGTTCGTGGGCGCGTTGGTCTTCGGCGGCCTCACCGACCGGCTGGGCCGCAAGAAGATGTACCTGGTGAACCTCATCGGGTTCGTCTTCTTCGCCCTGGTCGCCGCGCTGGCCCAGGACGTCTGGCAGCTGCTGGTCTGCCGCTTTCTGCTGGGCCTGGCCCTGGGCGCGGACTACACCATCTCCACCTCACTGCTCGCGGAATACGCGCCCGCCCAACGACGCGGCAGCCTCATGTGCCGCCTCGGCGCCACCTGGTTCGTGGGCGCGGCGACCACCTACGCCTTCGCGCTGGCCCTGCTCCCGCTCGGCGACGCCAGGTGGCGCGTGATGCTGGTCCTGGGTGCGATATTCGCGCTGATCGTGCTGTGGATGCGGCGCAGCATCCCGGAATCCCCGCGCTGGCTGGCCGCCCAGGGCCGTGGCGAGGAGGCGAACGCGGTGCTCACCGGACTCGGCGACACCACCGCACCGCTGTCCGGACCCGCTGCGCCGCAGCATGATTCGCCGTGGCGCACGCTGCTGACCATGCCACTGCTGCGCTACACGTTCTTCTGCTGCGGGTTCTGGTTCATGTACACGCTGTCTTACTACGGCATCACGCTGTATACGCCGACCATCCTCGAGCAGGTCACCACCAGTACGACCGGCACCTACACGGGTTCGCTGATCATCGCCCTGGTCGGCGTCGCGGGCGCGTTCACCGGTGTCGCCCTGGTGGATCGGGTGGGCCGCCGCCCGCTGCTGATCGTCGGCTTCATCGGCATGTTCTTCGCCCTGACGGCGCTGGCGCTGTGGCAGAACCCGGGACTGACCGGCCTGGTGGTGCTGCTCGGCGCGGCGGTGCTGTTCGCCAATTCCGGGCCGGGCATCGTGAACCTGGTCTATCCGAGCGAGGTCTTCCCGACCGCCGTGCGCGCCACCGCCAATGGCCTGGGCACCGCGGTGTCGCGGATCGGCGCGATCATCGGCACCCTGTGGCTGCCCACGCTGATCAAGTCGTGGGGCCTGCACCACGTGCTGTGGCTGTTCGTGGGCGCGAGTGTCATCGGCCTGGCCATCGCGGCCACGCTGGCCCCGGAGACCAAGGGCCGCACGCTGGAAGAGCTCTCGGCGGAGATCTCCGGCCGGGCGCAATCCGATTCGGCCGCACCGGAATCCGTGGGCTGAACCGGTGACCTTTCCCGATCACACGATCCGGCCGGGCGCGGCACTCGACGCGGACGGCCGGTATCGGGGCCTGGAACGCGGTCCGGCCGAACCGCGGTCGGTCCGCACCGAGCTCGCCCCCGGCGCCACCCTCGACCCGGGCGCGACCGTGGCGCGATTCGTCCAGCTGACCGACTTCCAGATCGCCGATCCCGTCTCCCCAGGCCGCCTCACCTTTCTGCACGGATTGGCGGGCCGGCCCGGGTGGGAGTTCATGTTCCCGGCCTACCGCCCGCAGGAACCGGTGGCGTTGCATGCCTTCGAGGCCACCATTCGCACACTGCGCGAACTCGGCACGGACACCATCGATTTCGTCGTCACCACCGGCGACAATATCGACAGCGCGCAGTCCAACGAGCTGTCGGCCCTGCTCGCCCTGCTGGACGGCGACACCGTACTCGACCCGAACTTCGGTGCGGCCGAGACGAAAACGCTGCCCGCGTACGCCGTCTCGGCCGAGTTCTACAACCCGGAACCGGAATCCCGCGACGTCTACAAGCGCGAGCACGGATTCCCCGACGTCCGGGGCCTGCTGGCGGCCGCAGCCCGCCCCTTCGGCACCCGCGGCCTGGGCGTGCCCTGGCTGGCCTGCTTCGGCAACCACGACTGCCTGGTCCAGGGCCGCGCGCCCGTCACAGCGGAGTATCAGGCGCTGGTCACCGGCGACAGCGCACCGACTGCGCTGGGCATCGACCCGCCCGCCGATCCGATGCGGCGGTACCTGCCCGATCCGACCGTGCTCTCGCAGGGTCCGGCCGTACCCATCGCCGCCCGGGCCGACCGCCGGGTCATCAGCCCGGCCGAATACGTGCGCGCCCATCTGGACAGCCCCACCGAGCCGCGCGGCCACGGCTTCACCGAGCAGAACCTGATCGAGGGCACCACCTACTACAGCTACGACGCGGTCCACGGCGTGCGGATGATCGTGCTGGACTCCACCCACCCCGCCGGCCACGTCACCGGCAGTATCGGTGCACGCCAATGGGATTGGCTGGTCGATCAGCTGATCGCGGCGCACTCGTCGTATCGCGGCGAGGACGGCGCGATCGTCCGGACCGGGAACCGGGACCGCGTCGTGATCATCGCCTCCCACCACGGTCTGGGCATGCTGACCAACACGACGCCCGACCCGCACGGCGAAACCCGCTATCTCGCCGCCGATCTGGAGGCGCTGCTGCACCGCTTCGGCAATGTGGTGCTGTGGATCGCCGGGCACGAGCACCGCAACGAGGTGACCCCGCGCCACCGTCCCGATCCGCAGGAGGACCCCGCGGGCGGATTCTGGCACGTACTCACCTCCGGCCTGTGCGAATGGCCCTGCCAGACCCGCCTACTGGAACTGGCCCTCCCCCAGCAGGATTCGAATCACCTGATCATCCGTTCCACCATGATCGATCACTCGGCCCCCGAACGGCCCGGCCCGGCCCTGGAACTGCTCGACCTCGCGTCCCTGCATCGCGAGCTGTCGTTCAACGAGCCCACCCGGGTCGGCGGACCGCACTCCGCGGGCACCCCGGCCGATCGCACCGTGGACCTGATCGTCCCCGTATCCCCCGCACTGCTCACCTCCCTGCGCGGTGCAATCGCGAGTAGCGAACGACCCTCGACGGGCGATCACGAGGGGAATGCCGTGGTCCTGGACCTGAGCTGAGCCACGACCGGCGGGCCGGAGCGACTTTTCCGGCCCGCCGGCCCCGGCCTGCCGCTGTGCGACAATGCGGCATGAGCATCAAGATCGACGGCCTCGATTCCGCGCTGCTCGCGGAGTTGGCGGCCGATCCGCGGGTGCCGATTCTGGAGTTGGCGCAGCGGCTGGGGATCGCGCGCAACACCGTGCAGGCGCGGATGAAGCGGCTCGAGGCGTCCGGCGCGGTGCGGGGGTATCCGCCGGACGTGGATCTGCAGGCCATCGGGTTCGCGGTGCACGCGTTCCTGGGCATCGAGCTGAACCAGAACAAGATGAACGACATCGTCGAGGCGTTGCGGGAGTTCCCGAACGTGCTCGAGGTGCACGCGACGACCGGGCGCGGAGATCTGCTGGTGCGGATCGCGGCCCGGTCCCAGCCGGATCTGCTGTCCATCATCCAGCGCGTGCACGCGATTCCCGGCGTGAAGCACACCGAAACCATGCTGGCCCTCGCGACTCCGGTCGAGTACCGGTCGCTGCCGCTCGTCGAGCATCTGACGAGCCGGCCCGCCGAATGACGAACCGGCCCCGGCGCATCAGGATGGGCCGGAGCCGGGGACACTCGAGCGGACTTCCGCGTGGACGCTCGAGCAAAATGCTACGTACGTCACAGTGTTCCAGATCACTTTTGAGCAGTCTGATCAACTTTTCGCGCATCTGTTGACACGGATCACACACCACGGCAGATTTCGCTGCACCGATCGCTTTGGTCCCTTGGTTTGCAGCTCACGATCTGGGCTGTGGAGAGTGTGGTGACTGTTCATGACCGACGTTGCCTGCGCGCCTGCCCGACAGGCCGAACCGGCTACGCCCTACGACCTCGCCGACCGCTACCGGTCCGGCGCAGGCCCGGTCCTTCTCACCGGTGTGCAGGCCATCGCCCGCCTGCTGGTGGAACAGCATGTCCGCGATATGCGCGCCGGCCACCGGGTCGCGACCTTCGTGTCCGGGTATCAGGGCAGCCCCCTGGGCGGGGTCGACAAGATGCTGCTGGGCATGCCGAATGTGCTGTCCGAACACGACATCGCCTTCGTGCCGGGCTTCAACGAGGAGCTCGCCGCCACCTCGGTGTGGGGTAGCCAGGCGGATCTGCCTGCCGGGACGGCGACGCACGACGGCGTCGTCGGTGTGTGGTACGGCAAGGGCCCCGGCGTCGACCGGGCCACCGACGCCATCCGGCACGCCAATATGTACGGGGTGAATCCGCGTGGCGGCGTGCTGCTGCTGGTGGGCGACGATCCGGCCTCGAAGTCCTCGACCGTACCCGCGGTGAGCGAGCGGTCGCTGGCGGCCATGGGGGTGCCGGTGCTGTTCCCGCGCAATGCCCGCGAGATCATCACCATGGGCATGCAGGGGGTGGCGCTGTCGCGGGCCTCGGGCTGCATCGTGGCCCTGAAGATCGTGGCGGATGTCGCCGACGGCGCGTGGACGGTGGATTCCTCGGTCGCCGAGCTCCCCATCTCGGTACCCGAAGTGCAGTGGGAGGGAAAGACTTTCGCCTACCGGCAGCGGCCGATGGCGGCGCCCGCGGACAGTGTGCTGGCCGAGGCCGACCTGTACGGGCCGCGCTGGGCCACCGTGCGCGCCTTCGGGACGGCCAATGATCTCGACGTCATCGAGGTGGATCCGGCGCACGCGCGGATCGGTATCGCGGCCACCGGCACCACCTTCGACGCGGTGCGTCAGGCGCTGGTCGATCTGGGTGTGGACGAGGCGGCCATGCACCGCGCGGGCATTCGCCTGCTGCGCATCGGCATGCCGTATCCGGTTGGGGCACAGCGGGTCACCGAGTTCGCCCGGGGGCTGGAGCAGGTGATCGTGGTCGAGGACAAGACCGCGTTCATCGAGACCCAGATCCGCGAAATCCTGTACGGCACCGTCGATGCCCCGCGGATCCTCGGCAAGCTGGACGGAAACGGCCTGCCGCTCATGCCGTTCGACGGCGAGCTCACCGCGGGCCGGCTGCTGGCCCCGCTGCGGCGGGTGCTGCGCGAGCGGGTCGAGCTGAAGAAGGCTCCGCCGCCGGCGCTTTCGCTGGAGGTGCTGTCCGCCAAGCGCACCCCGTACTTCTGCAGCGGCTGCCCGCACAACCGCTCCACCGCCCTGCCCGAGGGCTCGATCGGCGGTGGCGGCATCGGCTGCCATACCCTGGTCACCCTGTCCGGGCGCAGCGACAGCGCGGTCACCGGCCTGACCCAGATGGGTGGTGAGGGCAGCCAGTGGATCGGGCAGGCGCCGTTCACCGATGTGCCGCACCTGTTCCAGAACATCGGCGACGGGACGTTCTTCCACTCCGGGCAGCTGGCCATCCAGGCGTGCGTGGCGGCGGGGGTGAACATCACCTACAAGCTGCTCTACAACGAGGTCGTCGCCATGACCGGCGCGCAGGATGTGGAGGGCGGGCTGACGGTCGCGAAGCTGACCCACAAGCTGACCGTCGAGGGTGTGAAGCAGATCGTCATCTGCGCCGACGATCCCAAGCGGCACAACAGGAAGGCGCTGGCCAAGGGCACGCTGCTGTGGCATCGCGACCGGCTCGACGAGGCGCAGAAGATGCTGCGCGAGATCGAGGGCGTCACCGTCCTGATCTACGACCAGCACTGCGCCGCCGACGCCCGCCGCCAGCGCAAGCGCGGCACGCTGCCGGTGCGCAATACCCGCGTCGTGATCAACGAGGCGGTGTGCGAGGGCTGCGGCGACTGCGGCACCAAGTCGAACTGCCTGTCGGTGCAGCCGGTGGAGACCGAGTTCGGGCGCAAGACGCGCATCGACCAGACCTCCTGCAATACCGACTACAGCTGCCTGGACGGCGACTGCCCGTCGTTCGTGACGGTGGAGTTGAACCCGGATGCCAAGGGACGCAAGGGTTCCAAGTCGACCGCTCCGAAGCGCCGGAAGGCTGCCGAGCCGCCCATGGTGGCCGATCCGGGGCTCGGCGCTCCACTGGGTACACAGAACGTGCTGATCGCGGGCATCGGCGGCACCGGCATCGTGACGGTGAACCAGGTGCTGGCTACCGCCGCGCTGCGGGCCGGGTACGCGGTCGAGAGCCTGGACCAGATCGGGCTCAGCCAGAAGGCCGGGCCGGTGCTGTCCCACCTGCGGTTCTCCACAACGGAATTGGAGCCGTCCAACCGGCTCACCCCGGGCAGCGCGGACTGCATCATGGCCATCGATCTGCTGACCGCCGCCGATCCCAAGAACCTGCAGTACGGCAATCCGGCTGCGACGGTCGTGGTCGCCTCGACCAGCCAGACCCCGACCGGTGACATGGTCTACGACAAGTCGGTCACCTACCCGGAGACCGGGCCGCTGCTGGATCGGCTTGCGGCGGTGTCGGATTCGCAGTTCGGCTTCGATGCCCTGGCGGCCGCGCAGCAGCTGTTCGGGAACACCGCCGCCGCCAACTTCCTGATGGTCGGGGCGGCCTTCCAGACCGGCGGCCTGCGGCTGCCCGCCGCGGCGATCGAAGAGGCGATCACCATCAACGGGGTCGCGGTGTCGGCCAATATCGCGGCATTCCGCTGGGGTCGCGTGGCCATCGCGGATCCGGCCGCCTTCGCGGCTGCCACCGATACTGCTGCGGCACAGCGCACTCCGCGCATCGCCCCCGCCGAGCTACTGGCCGGCACCAGCTTCGAGGGCGAGGTCCGGCGACTGGTGGAACTGCGGGCCGCCGAGCTGATCGGTTACCAGAACGCCACGGTCGCCCGCCGCTACATCGACACCGTCCAGGCCGCCTGGAGCGCCGAGCGTGCGGTCACCGAGCGCACTGAGTTCAGCGAGGCCGTGGCGCGCGGGCTGTACAAGTTCACCGCCTACAAGGACGAGTACGAGGTGGCCCGCCTGCTGGTCGACCCGGCCTTCCTCGACGAGGTGCGGGCCCAGGTCCCGGGCGGCGAGAACCTCACCTACAAGCTGCATCCCCCGGTGCTCCGCGCCCTCGGCCGCAAGAAGAAGATCGGCCTCACCCCCAAATCCCATGTGGCCCTGAAGCTGCTCGCCAAGGGCAAGTCCCTGCGCGGCACCAAGCTCGACCCCTTCGGCTACGCCCATGTCCGCAAGGTGGAGCGGGAGTTGCTGTCCCACTACACCGATATGGTCCGCCGCCTCGCGGCCGATCTCACCACCGACGGCTACGCCACCGCCACCGAGGCGGCGGCCCTGCCCGACCTGGTCCGCGGCTACGAGGACGTGAAGCTCGGCAATGTCGAGCTCTACCGCGCCCGCCTCCGCGAGTTCGGCCTCGACGGCTGACCCGGGCCGCTCACCCTTCCAACTCCACACCCGACGCAGTACGGCGGCATCGTTCCCGCCGCCGTACCGCGGTGACCTGTGCCCGGAATCCGGGCACGACACCCGGCCGCCCACCACGCGGCCACCACCCAGCCGCCACAAGCGGCGTCCACGAAAGGAATCGATTGTGACCGCAATGCACACCGACGCAGGGGTTTTCGGCCGCTCGCACGAGTTGAGCGCCCGGCGCCACGAGCAGGTGGTGTTCTGCGAGGACGACAAGAGCGGACTCAAGGCGATCATCGCGATTCACTCGACCACGCTGGGTCCGGCGCTCGGCGGCACCCGGATGTACCCCTACGCCTCGGAGGCCGCGGCGCTGGACGATGTGCTGCGACTGTCGTGGGGCATGACCTACAAGGCGGCCGCCGCCGGTCTGAACCTGGGCGGCGGCAAGGCCGTCATCATCGGCGATCCGGCCCTCGACAAGAGCGAGGAGCTGTTCGCGGCGTACGCGCGGTTCGTCGAATCCCTCGGCGGGCGCTACATCACCGCGGGCGATGTGGGCACCAATACCGATGATCTGGACGCCATCGGCCGCTACACCAGCCATGTCACCGGCCGCAGCACCGCGGCGGGCGGTTCCGGCGACAGCGCCCGGCTCACCGCGCTGGGCGTGTTCAACGCCATGCGCGCCGGCGCCGAATCCGTGTGGGGCGCACCCACACTGGCGGGTCGCACGGTCGGCGTCGAGGGTGTCGGCAAGGTCGGCCGCGAACTCATCCAGCTGCTGCTCGCCGACGGCGCGGAGGTCTGCGCGACCGACGTGAACGAGGCGGCGCTGGAACGCATTTCGAAGGACAATCCGTCGGTTCGACTGTTGAGCAACGTATCCACCGCTCCGGTCGACGTCTACGCCCCCTGCGCCCTCGGCGGCACGCTCACCGCGTCCAGCGCCGAGGCCATCGAGGCGAAACTCGTCTGCGGCGCCGCCAACAACCAGTTGGCGACGCCCGCAGTGGAATACGCCCTGAACGAGCGAGGCATCACCTGGGTCCCGGATTTCGTGGCCAATGGCGGTGGGCTCGTTCAGGTGGCCGGTGAACTGCGTCAGGCAGCACCGGCCGAGGTCGAAGATGCGGTGAGGGGCATCTTCGACCGCTGCCGCGACATCATCGCGGAATCCAAGGCCGAGGGAATCGGCACCGGAGCGGCGGCCAACAGGTTCGCGGAGCGGCGTCTCGACGCCATTCCGCGGGCCCTCTGATCGCCGCACCGTAGTTTCAGAGAGGAGACGACAAGTGGCGTTCGCGAGCGGAGTGTTCCGCACCAAATCGGTCGAGCAGTCGATCCGGGATACCGATGAGCCGGATTCCAAGCTACGCAAGGATCTGACGGCGAGGGATCTCACCATCTTCGGTGTCGCGGTGGTCATCGGGGCGGGCATTTTCACGCTCACCGCCCGGACCGCGGGCACGGTCGCGGGACCCTCGGTCTCGCTGGCCTTCGTGTTCGCGGCCATCGCCTGCGGGCTGACGGCGTTGTGCTACGCCGAATTCGCCTCGACCGTGCCGGTGGCGGGCAGTGCGTACACGTTCGCGTACGCCACTTTCGGCGAGATCATCGCCTGGATCATCGGGTGGGACCTCATTCTCGAGTTCGCCCTTGCCGTTTCGGTGGTCGCCAAGGGGTGGTCGCAGTATCTCGGCGAGGTGCTCGGCAGCCTGGTGAATCCGGTCGCGCACGTCGGATCCATCTCGTTCGACTGGGGCGCGGTGGTCATCATCGCCATCGTCGGCGTGCTGCTGGCCACCGGCACCAAGCTGTCCTCGCGGGTCTCGGCCGTGGCGGTGGCCATCAAGCTGGCCGTGATCGCGCTCGTGCTGGTGGTCGGCGCCACCTACTTCAAGGCGTCCAACCTCAGCCCCTACATCCCGCCGTCGCAGCCCTCCGCGCAGGCCGGCGGCGTGCACCAGTCGCTGTTCTCCTTCCTGACCGGTTCCGGCGGAACGAGTTTCGGCTGGTACGGCCTGCTGGCCGCGGCCTCGCTGGTGTTCTTCGCCTTCGTCGGCTTCGACGTGGTCGCCACCACCGCCGAGGAGACCCGCAACCCGCAGCGTGATGTCCCGCGCGGCATCTTCGGCTCGCTGGCCATCGTGACGGTGCTCTACGTCGCCGTCTCGCTGATCCTCACCGGCATGGTCCCCTACACCGAGCTCGCGAGCGGAAACGCCACCCTGGCAACCGCTTTCGCCCTGCACGGTGCGACCTGGGTGAAGAACATCATCTCCATCGGCGCGCTCGCGGGCCTCTCCACGGTCGTCATGGTCATGTTCCTCGGCCAGACCCGCGTCCTGTTCGCCATGGCCCGCGACGGCCTGCTCCCCCGCAGCCTCGCCCACACCGGCAAGCACGGCACCCCCGTCCGCCTGACCGTCATCGTCGGCGTCGTCTGCGCCCTCCTGGCCGGTTTCGTCGACTTCGGCACCCTCGAGGAAATGGTCAATATCGGCACCCTCGTGGCCTTCGTCCTCGTCTCCCTCGGCGTGCCCATCCTCCGCCGCACCCGCCCCGACCTGAAGCGCGGCTTCCGCGTCCCGCTCGTCCCCGTCATCCCCATCCTCGCCGCGCTGGCCTGCCTCTGGCTGATGCTGAACCTTTCCATCGAAACCTGGCTCCGCTTCGTCATCTGGATGGTCCTCGGCGTCGTCATCTACTTCACCTACAGCCGCCGCCACTCCATCCTCGGCAAGCGGCAGGCCCCCGCAGCCGAATCCATCCCTGCCGCCGAATCGATCCCCGCCGCCGAACCCGACCCCGTCCCCTAACCTGGCCCGAACAAGATCAGGGAGCTGTCACCGTGGGAATTCGCCCGAATTCCCACCCCGACAGCTCCCTGATCTTGTTCCCCGGCCGCGTGACGAGGGACGATAGCCCGATGGAACTGACAGCGGTGCCCATCGAGAATCCCGATGAGCTCAATGTCATCATCGGGCAATCCCACTTCATCAAGACCGTCGAGGACATGCACGAAGCCCTCGTCGGCACCGGCCCGCAACTCCGCTTCGGGCTGGCCTTCTGCGAAGCCTCCGGCCCCCGCCTGATCCGCTGGTCCGGAAACGACGACGACCTCGTCGACCTCGCCACCAAGAACGCAACAGCCCTAGCCGCCGGCCACTCCTTCATCGTCTTCCTCCGCGACGGCTACCCCGTGAACGTCCTCAACGCGATCCGCCACATCCCCGAGCTCTGCACCATCTTCTGCGCCACCGCCAACCCCGTCGAAGTCCTCATAGCCGAAACCTCCCTCGGCCGCGGCATCATCGGCGTCGTCGACGGCGCACCGCCCCTCGGGATCGAAACCGAGACCGACCGCACCGACCGCCACCACCTCCTCCGCGCCATCGGCTACAAACTCTGACCCCACTACCTCGGGAATCGACCGCCGCTCGCGCGTTTCAACTGCGCCCGCGCTGCGTTCATCGCGGAGTGGAATCGGGTGTTTGTCGTACAGCGTCTAGTGGGTTGGACGTGGGCTGATACGTTGGCTGGGTGACGCAGATGCATGACGTGACAGTGGTGGAGCGGGCGGAGTTGGAGGAGGCGGGGACCAAGGCCTATTACATCGCGCAGGGGGTGGGGGATGAGGGGTTCGAGCGGTTTGGGGCTACTGGGTCGACGGTGAGTGTGTGGGCGGCTTCCATGCAGCATGGGGCGCCGCCTTCGGCGTTGCTGGCTCGGGCGGTGGAACGGTGTGCGCCTCGGGAGGGGGCGCGGGTTGCCCGGTTGACGATGGAGATTTTGGGGCCGGTGCCGGTGGGGGAGGTCGAGGTGCGGGCGTGGGTGGAGCGGCCGGGGCGGCGGGTCGAGTTGGTGGGGGCGGAGTTGGTGGCGACGCAGGCGGATGGGAGCCGGCGGGCGGTGGCCAAGGCTTCGGCGTGGCGGATTGCCACGTCGGACAGTTCGTCGGTGGTGCATACGGCCGACGCGCCGCTGCCGGCGGTGCCGGAGGCGTCCGAGATCGGGTGGGGCGTGCCGGACGGGTGGGATGTCGGGTATGTGAAGTCGGTGGACATCCGGGCGGTGGAGAGTGACGACGTCACCCGGCGGGTGTGGGTGCGGCCCCTGGTCGAGGTGGTCGAAGGGGAGGAGATCTCACCGCTGGTGCGGGTGTTCTCGGTGGCGGATGTGGCCAATGGGATTGGGGCGCAGCTGGATCCGTATCAGTGGACGTTCCTGAACACCGACCTGACGATCGACCTGTTCCGGCTACCGGAGGGCGAGTGGATCGGGCTCGCGGTGCAGACGTCGATCGGGCCGGACGGGGTCGGGATGTGCTCGACCGTGCTGCACGACGAGCGCGGGCCGATCGGGCGGTGCCTGCAGATTCTCGAGGTGCGCGCCCGGGCCTGACCCGGCGATAAGGAAACCGATATCGTCGGTCGGGTGGATCCGCTGCGTCAGTTGCGCTACTTCATCGCCGTGGCCGAGGAGTTGCACTTCGGCCGGGCGGCCGAGCGGCTGCGGATCGCCCAGCCGGCGCTGAGCCAGCGAATCCGCAAGCTGGAGACCGATATCGGGGCCCGGCTGCTGGAACGCGACAGCCGCCGGGTGGAGCTCACCGAGGCGGGACAGATCCTGCTGGTGGAGGCGCGGGACCTGATCGCACGCTGGGAGCGGGCGAAATCGCTGGTCGGCAAGGCGCATCGGGGTGAGATCGACGCACTGCGGGTGGGCGTGCCGCCCGAACTGGCGGGCCGCGTGCTGGCCGCCATCCTCACCGCGTTCGAGAGCCGCCAGGTGCGGGTCGACCTCCAGGAGCTGACCACCGCCGAACAGGTGCGGCTGCTGGCCGATCGGCAACTGGACGCGGGGCTGCTGCAATACCCGGTGGATGTGGTCGGCCTGGAATCGGGCCCGGCGGTGGAGACCCCGCTGGGCGTGGTGCTGCCGCGCGATTCCCCGCTGGCCGCGCGGGCGGCCCTCACCCTGGCCGATCTGGCCGGGCACGGACTGGTGATCTTCCCGCGCGCCGCCGCGCCCGGCCTCTACGACGCCACCCTGCGCACCTGCTGGGAGCACGGTTTCCGCCCCACCTCGGTGCAGCACGCGCGCAATCCCGAATTCGTGCTCGGCATGGTGCTTTCCGGCCGCGGCGTCGCCTTCGACCAGGGCCTGGTGGCGCAGAAGGAGCCGCGCGTGGTGTGGCGGCCACTGCCCGAGGGCACGCTGACCTGGCGGCTCGCCCTGACCTGGCCCGCCGCCGCCCCGCACCCGCTGGTCCGGGAACTCGCCGACCTCATCGTCGCGGTCGTGCAGGGTGACGGCGCGTCCCGACCGGCCCCGATTCAAGACAGGACGCAACGCCGGCCGTGGGATGTGGTCGCGGGTCGGCCGTGATCGATGCGCTCGACGGCCAGCCGCGCCGCCGCGCCGATCGCCCGATCGACCGCGGGCTGCCGCCCGGCCAGGCTGTGTGACACGGTGAATACCGCGACCGCGTACCGGCTGCCATCCGGATACCCGACCACCCCGATCTCATTGCGGATCCCGGGCAGCGTCCCGGTCTTGGACCAGATGTCCGTGCCCGGCGGAAACGCCGACGGCAGCCGATGCCCGTACACCTGCTGCCGCATCAGATCCCGCACGAACCGGCACGCCTCGGGCGAACCCGCGCGATCCTCGCCGATGAGCCACAGCAGCCGGGTCATATCCCGCGCGGTCCCGGCCGTGGTGCGCAGCGGATCCACCGCGCGCGAGCCGAACACCTCCGCCGCGCTGGATTCCGGGTAGCGCCGGGCGAATTCGTGCAGGTCACGCGCACCGATGTCCTCGGCCATGCTGTAGAGGATGTCGCGCAGCGCGCCCATGATCCGGGTGCCGGTGAGCCCGAGCTCGCGCGCCAGCGACCGCACATTCTCCACGCCGACCCGATCGAACAGCAGGTCGGCGGCGGTATTGTCACTCACGGTGAGCGCGAAGTAGGCGGCGTCGCGCAGGCTGAATTCGACATCGTCGTGGCAGCCCGCGGTGCCGACCCCGCCCAGCCGGTCCGCCGCCGTGGCCCGCACCCGATCGGCCGGATCGAGCTGCCCCGCCGCCACCTGCCGCGCGAACTCCAGCACCAGCGGCACTTTCACCACCGAGGACAACACCACCGGTTCGTCGGCGCCCCAGCCGAATTCGCCGTCACAGTCGAAACAACGGGCATGCACCCGGCCCTCGACACCGGCCGTCCGGAAGATCTCGTCCACTCCTCCAGCATTCCCGGTGCCCCGATCGGCCCGTCAACCGCCCGTGACGCCGCCGCTCGACACCCCGCACGCTGCGACGATATCGATTGCTATATCGGTTCCCATCCGTGTTGGTCTTGGACAGCCACCGGTGATCCATGTTGGGGTGGCTGTCATGGCAGAGTTCAGCAGGAAGGCCCTCACCGGTGTCTGCGCCGCGGCCATGCTGGTCACGGCGACGGCATGCTCCGGATCGGATGCCACGTCCGGACTGTCCAAGACGGTCGACGGCTTCGCGGACGCTCTGAACCGCGACGACGTACCGGCGGCCGCCAACGCCACCAGTGACCCGGCCAAGGCCTCCGCCGCGCTCGGCCCGCTCTACGACAGCCTGGGCAAGCAGGTGCATTTCGCGGCGAGCAAGGTCGAGAAGACCGACGACGGCGGCACCTTCACGCTGGCCGCCACTTGGAAGCTGGGCAAGGACGGCACGAACGAGTGGACGTACACCACCTCGGGCCGGGCCACGCAGTCCGGCGGCGACTGGAAGATCCGGTGGGATCCCGCGACCGTCGCGCCCGGCCTCGATGTCGGCCCGCTGTCCTACAGCCTCGTCTACCCCAACCCCGCCAAGGTCCTCGACAGCGCCGGCGGCGATCTGCTCACCCAGCAGGTGGTGACGCTGGTCAACGTCGCGCCCGGAGCCGATCCGGCGGCCGTCGCGGCAGCCCTGCAACCGGTCGCACCGGATGTCACGGCCGCGAGCCTGCAATCGGATCTGGCCGCGGCCCAGGGCAAACCGATCACGGCGGTCACCCTGCGCGAATCCGATTACGCCACCGTCCAAGCCGCCCTCACGAAGCTCGCAAATGTGACCACTACCCAGCAGACCCGGCTGCTGGCCGTGGACAAGGCCCTGTCCTCCCCGACCTTCTCGGGCCTCTCCGACCTGTGGCAGCAGCAGGCCGACGCCGCCGCCGGCTGGGCCGTGCGCGCCCAGGGCAGTGACGGCACGCAGCGGGTGGGCGGCCCGGATCCCAAGCCGGTCACCGATATTCACACCACCCTCGATATCGGTTTGCAGCGGGCCGCAGAGGCCGCGCTGGCTCCGATCACCACTCCGGCGGCCATTGTCGCGGTGCAACCGTCGACCGGAAATGTGCTGGCCATGGCACAGAACGCGGCCGGTGACGCGCAGGGACCGATCGGGCTGACCGGGCTGTACCCGCCGGGCTCGACCTTCAAGACGGTCACCGTCTCGGCCGCGCTGCAGGCCGGCCAGGTCACTCCCGACTCCATGGTCGCCTGCCCCGGCAAGGAGAACATCGAGGGCCGGGAGATCCCCAATGACAACAACTTCGACCTCGGCCAGGTGCCGCTGCACACCGCCTTCGCCAAGTCCTGCAACACCACCATGGGCCGGCTGGCGGTCCAGCTCGCACCGGACGGGCTGACCAATGCCGCCGCACAGCTCGGGCTCGGCATCGACTATGTGACGCCCGGACTGACCACCGTCACCGGCAAGGTGCCCACCGCCGACACGCCCGCACTGCGGGTGGAGGAGGGCATCGGGCAGGGCAAGGTGACCGCCTCACCGTTCGGCATGGCGCTGCTGGCCGGCGCGCTGGCGCAGGGCACGGTCCAACCGCCGACGGTGGTCCAGGGCCAGCCCGGCAAGCCCGACAGGCAGCCGCCCGCGCTGCCGCCGGGGATTGCCGATCAGGTGAAATCCATGATGCGGGAAACGATTACGGGCGGCACCGCCACGGAACTGCGTGATATTCCCGGTCTGCTCGGCAAGACCGGCACCGCCGAGTACATCGACGACAAGCACGCGCACGGCTGGTTCGTCGGCATCGACGGGGATCTCGCGTTCGCCGTCTTCATCAGTGACGCGGGCAGCTCCGAGCCCGCCGTGCAGGCCGCGGGCCGCATGCTGCGCGCCCCGCACTGACTCCCCCGACACCGATTCCGTTTCCCCACGACACCAATTCCGTACGGCGCGAGCCGAATACACCTTCAGCACTCGAAACAGATTGAGAGGCTTGTTTTGTCGACCCTGAAATACCATGCGCTGATTTCGCTCCTCTTGCTGGCGCCGCTCGCCGCCGGCTGCACGTCGGCGACGAAAAGCGGATCCGCCCCGAGCAATTCCACCTCGATCACCAGCACCGACACGGCGATCGAGACGCTCGAGCGCGACCACGGAGCCCGCGCGGGTGTATTCGTCACCGACACCGGCACCGGGAAATCCTTCGGCCATCGCCAGGACGAGCGCTTCGGCTTCGACTCGACGTTCAAGGGTCTGGCCTGCGGCGCGCTCTTGCACGCGCACCCACTCGCCAGCGGATTCCTGGACCAGGTCATCCATTTCACCGCCGACGACGTGATCGGCGGCAGCGCCATCAGCAAGACCCGGGTCGACTCCGGCATGACGGTGCGCGAGCTCTGCCACGCGGCCATCACGATCAGCGACAATACGGCGGGCAACCAGGTGCTGAAGCTGATCGGCGGCCCGGAGGGTCTCAATACCTTCCTGCGGTCGATCGGCGATCAGGTCACCCACATGGATCGCTGGGAACCGGACCTGAACTCCAATATCCCAGGCGACCAACGCGATACCAGCACCCCTGCCGCCCTGGCCGCCGACTATCGCGCCCTGGTGCTGGGTGACGCGCTCGCGGCACCCGAGCGTGCCCAGCTCACCGACTGGCTGCTGGCCACCACCACCGGCAAGGAACGCATCCGGGCCGGAGTCCCCGCCGACTGGAAGACCGCCGACAAGACCGGCACCAGCGACGGCTACGGAGCAGCCAACGACGTCGCCATCACCTGGCCCGCAGGCAGTTCCGCACCGCTGGTCATCGCCGTCCTGACCGACAAACCGGAGCAGACCGCCACTCCGGACAGTTCGCTGGTCGCAGCCGTCACCAAGGCGGCCGTCGGGGCCGTCCGCTAGCCCCGCGGGCCCGGCAGCCGCCGCGGGTCAGGGCTGCCGGGTCGAGCTGCCGCTGGCGAGGAAGGACGAATCGCCGTGCGGGTCGGTGCTGTTCATGATGGAGATCAGGTGTGTGCCATCGCTGGCCATCGACCAGAACGACATGGTGACGGTGCCGCCGGGGGTTCGGCAGGTCTGGCCGGCGGGTGCGAGTTCGGCGGTGTTGCCGTGGGCGTCCAGGGTCCACGAGCAGCCGTCGCCGGTGTGGGCGGTCAGCGGTCCGGCACTCGAATCGATCTGCACCACACCTGTTTTCGGCTGATATCCCGGGGACGTGAGGTTGTTCAGGTAGGCGAGATTCACGGGGTCGTACGCCCAGGAGCCGGTGAACAACCGTGCCGCGTCTCCCGGATCGGCGGCGTCGGCTCTGGTCCGCCTGCCGTTGGCGAGTTCGAAATCGAAAGTGCCGTACGGGAGATAGCTGTTGGCGCGGATCACCTCCTGCTCACGCCCGTCGCGCACGGTGACGTGCCAGTAGTAGATGTTGTAGCCCGAGCCGATCACCGAGTTGAAGCAGTACTGGTCGGTGCTGGTCAGATCCAGGGCGTCGCCGTTCACCCGGAAGTGCCATGTGCAGCCCTGATCGGTGTGGCCGGTGATGTCCCCATCCGCACTCCTCGCGAACTCCACCGTCCCGACCTGTGGAAATGTCAGCAGCTCGAGGCCGAACTGCCCGACCGAGGCGATATCGGCGGCATCCGCGCGGTTGGGCTGGTCGTAGTTCCAGACGCCGAGGTACCGGTCCGCATCGGCCGCCCGATCGGCGTGCGCGGCCGGCGCGCTCCAGGTCAGCATCATCCCGAACAGTGCCGCTACCGCGAGTTTTCCGTGTCGTGCACGAAACCTGTTGTGAGTCATGAATTCAAGACGGGACGCCCGCCCGGAAAGTTACCTCACACATCCACCGTCGCCTCGATGCTCACGATCCGATCGCCCGCAATGGTCAGCACGAGCACGCCGAACAGCTCCCGGTCCCGATAGGCCAGCAGGGCGGGCCGCCCGAACGCCGAATGCGTGACCAGCGTGACCCCGGGCCCCCAGAACGCGATCATATTGGCGGCCACCGTCTCCGGCCCGCGGCTCGGCCGCGCCACGATCGGCGAGTCCGGCCGGAACGACGCGATGCCCCAGACCTCCGGATCCAGTACCGCCAGCAATTCGTCCAGATCCCCACCGGCACAGGCGGCGATGAACCGCTCGGTCACCGCGCGGTGCTCGGCCGGGGCCACCGGGCCGTCGGGCCGCCGCGCCTCCGACATCTTGATCCGTGCCCGGCGCGCCAGCTGCCGGCAGGTGCCGACCGGACGCCCGACGGTGTCGGCGACCAGCTCGAACGGCACCGCGAACACATCGTGCAGGATCAGCACCACCCGCTCGGCGGGTGCGAGGCGTTGCAGCATGCGGTACAGCGCCAGCTGCACCTCCTCGTCGAGGGTGATGCGGTCGACCGGGTCGAGAGGCACAGCATGTGCGACCGGTGTCTCGGCCTCCAGCTGCCCCGGATCCCCGGCCTGCTCGCGACGCGCTCGCGCACTGCGCAATTCGTCGAGACACAGGCGGCTGGTGACGACGGTCAGCCAGGCGCGCTCGTCGCTCACCTCACCGGGTCGCATGCGGGCCAGCCGGGTGAACGCCTCCTGCGCGGCGTCCTCGGCCGCGCCGATATCGCCCAGTAGCCGGAAGGCCAGGTCCACCACGTACGCGCGATGCCGCCGCCAGGCTCCGGCGAACGCGTCGTCCGGCCGGTCTTCGGTGCTCATACCCATATGACGGGACATGCCCGCCGAAAGTTACCGGCCCCCGGAAACATTGAGCGGCGATCGCGCGGGCCAGTTCCGGTGCGGCGGCATCGTTCAGCCGCCCGCCGGCCCAGGAGAACAGGGCGCTGAAGGTGAGCCCGCCGGCGGCGAGCGCACCGCCGATGGTGGCGATGGACGGACCGCGCAGTACCCGCTGGATCAGCCCGGCGGCAATGGCCAGCGGCGCGGCGGACAACACCAGTAACAGCGCTCCGACATCGATGAGCCCGGCATGCGCGGTGGTGTAGGCCTGTCCGGGCTGCTGGTTGGCCTGGCCGCCGACCATGGACTGGCCCCGGGCGTGCATCCGGGCTACCAGACGGAGTGACGCCCGCGTGCCGTGGGATCGCTCAGATGCCGTGCGGCACAGCGGTTGTCACGGAGTCAGCGCGTCGATGGCGGCGATCCGGCCCGCCATGACCTCGCGCAGCAGGTGCCGGAAGGTCGGGCATTCCGCGTGACTCGGGGCCGGGCAGGCGGCGGCGTGCCGCAGGCCGTCGCGCACGGCGGTCAATTGCGTGATGGTGCGGTCCAATTCGTCCGCCTTGCCGAGGAGCACGGCACGGTCCACGCGCAGGTCGCCCTGGGGACCGAAGGCGACGACAATGTCGTCGAGGGAGAAACCGGCGGTGCGGCCCAGCGCGATCAGGGCCAGCTGTTCCAGCACGGATTCGTCGAACTGACGGCGGAGCCCACGCCGGCCGTTCGAGGCGATCAGGCCCCGCTCTTCGTAGTAGCGCAGTGTCGAGGCCGGGACGCCCGATCGGCGAACGACCTCGGCGATATCCAGACTGCTCACGGGATCACCTCGGAGCTTGACCTCCAGCCGACTTGAATTGGGACAGTGTAGCTCTCCGGCCCGTCCACCGACGAAGGACAGCGACCATGACGACACCGCTCGACAATGACCAATCCGCCCGCTGGAACGGCGCTTCCGGCAATGCCTGGGTCGACGCCCAGGACCTCATCGCCCAGGTGATGCAACCGCTCCAGGACATCCTGGTGACACTGGCGCGCGACACCGGAGCCCGGGACGTCCTCGACGTCGGCTGCGGCACCGGCGGCACCACCCTCGCCCTCGCACGGGAAACCGGCGCGCACTGCACCGGCGTCGACATCGCCGAACCGATGATCGCGGCCGCCCGCGCCAACGCAGAGCGAGCAGGCCTGCCCGTCGACTTCATTCGCGCCGACGCCCAGACCCAGCCCTTCGAGGCCGCCGCCTACGACTTCATCACCTCCCGGTTCGGGGTGATGTTCTTCGCCGACCCGGTCGCCGCCTTCACCAACCTACGCCGCGCCACCCGGCCCGGCGGCCGGCTCGGGTGCATCGTCTGGCGCGATCCGGAGGCGAATCCGTTCTTCACCGCGGCCGAACGCGCCGCGGCGCCGCTGCTGTCGAATCTCGAACCCCGAATCCCCGGTTCACCAGGCCAATTCGCCCTCGCCGACCACGATCACGTGGCCGGGATGCTGGCGGCGAGCGGCTGGGCCGATATCGGCATCCGCCCGCTCGATGTCGACTGTGTCATGCCCGAACCTGCGCTCGTCGGTTACCTCTCGCGGCTGGGACCCGTCGGCCTGGCGCTGCTCGAGGTGGACGAAGCCACCCGGCAGCGGGTCATCGAGACCGTGCGGGCGGCCTTCGAACCCTTCGTGCACGGCGACGAGGCCCGCTTCACCGCCGCATGCTGGCTGCTCGACGCCCGGGCTCGCTGACCGGCCGCGACAGCTCCCTGACGCGGCCGGACCTCCGGAAACTGCCGGATCTCATCGCACTTCGCTGAGCAGCCACTGGTCGCGGGGCGTGCGGCGGCGCTCGCGGCGGCTGCCGACCCGGGGCCGCATGGTGTACTGCGCGGGCTTGCTCTCCGCGGTCAGCTGGTGCCAGCCACTGCCGCCATTGATGTCGAACACGCCGATGTATCCGCCGGGCAGCAGCTGGAACGGCGCGGTGATGTGGTTGCCGTAGTCGAACCGGGTGCTGCCCGCCTTGCGGAAGTTCTCGAACCAGGCGGGAAACACGAAGTCCGACACCTGGATTCCATTGATCGCGTACCCGTACTGGTCCGCCTCACAGGCGTCGGCGACCTCGTAGGCGTAGATGCGTCCGGCGGTGGCGCTGGAGAACACGTAGGCGGCCAGGTTGATATCGGGGTCACCGAGCATCTCCAGCAGCTCGTGGCTGGCCGTGACCGTCCACTGCAGGCCGGCATCGATGTCGCTGCGCGCGAACACCTTTCCCATCGGCAGACCCTCATTGGTGAGGTCGTGATAGCCGAGCGCCCCGGCCTGATCGGAGTCGTCGGAGACCACCAGCCACCAGGCGCCGGCCGGAGGCTGTGCGCCGGTCGCCACGAAACTCAGGTCGGCGTCACTCCCCCACGCCGGGGCCCAATCCCGGTGCACCTGCGTCTGCAATGCCGGGACCACGGCAGAAACCTGCGCGTCGGTCAGTACGGTACTGCGGTTCAACACGGCAATATGTATGGCAGACATAGCGATTCTCGAATTCCTCATCGGCGACTGTATTCGATCTTGCTGACTGTCATCATCGCGTGAAATCCACAGGGAGGCAGGCGGAAAGTGCGCATCATCGATCTTTCGGTACCGATTCGGTCCGGTATGCAGGTGTATCCCGGCGATCCGGAGGTCACCATCCGGCCCGCGCTCACCGTGACCGCCGACGGGGTGAACGTGCTGCACCTGGATCTCGGATCGCAGACGGGCACGCATGTGGACGCGCCGCGACATATCGACGACTCGCTGCCGACGCTGGACGAGCTGCCGCTGGACCGGTTCACCGGTCCGGGCCTGGTCATCGACGCGCGGGCGGCCGGGGCGGGCGGGGCGATCGGGCGCGAGTACTTCGCGGACCGGGTGGCGGCGGGGCAGATCGTGCTGATCGCCACCGGCTGGTCGCGACACTGGGGCACCCACGCGTATGTGAACCATCCGCATCTGACCGAAGAGGCGGCCGAGTATCTGATCGCGGCGGGCGTGCGGACGGTCGGGATCGACGCGCTCAGTGTCGACCCGACGCCCACCGAGGAGATCCCGGTGCACCGGATTCTGTGTGGGGCGAACGCGGTCATCGCCGAGAATCTGACCGGATTGAGCGAGGTGCTCGCGGCGCAGCAGTCCGGGCAGCGGGTCGAGGTGTCGATGTTCCCGCTCAATCTGCCCGGTGCGGACGGCGCTCCGGTGCGGGCCGTGGCGCTTCTGGGCGACTGACCCAGCGCGTCTCGGAGTGTGACAGAAACACCAGTGTGTCGCACTTTGCGGCGCGGGTCACGCGATCTCCGTACACTGCTCTGGACACCGGGGAGTCGAGGCCCCGATCCATGCTCGATCCGAAGGACTTCGCACGTGAACCGCTATGCCGTAACCACTCTGCTAGCCGTTGCGGCCATTCTGCCCGCCGCGCCCGCCGCGTCCGCGGAGATCGTTCTCACCGACGCCGCGCAGACCACGACCACGCCCGGCACCACGACGACCACCCCGGGCACCACCACGCCGGGCACCACCACCACTCCGGGCACGACGACCGACCCGACCGCGGACAGCAACCCGATGGAGTCGGATGTCAATTTCGGGTCCTCCGCCATCAAGCTCGGCGGCGCGAGCGGTTCGGCGACCACGGGTTCGTCGAAGAACGGCTGTACCGTCGCCGGCAGCGCCGCGGCGCTCGCGGGCTACGCGGGACTGGGCTGCGGCAACCTCAATGGTGGCGGCGGCATCGGGCCGGGGACCATCGGCTGACCCCCCCACCCCCGAGATCGAGCGCGTCCCAAGGGGCATCGGCGAACACGCTGATGCCCCTTCGCCGTGTCCGGGATCGGCAGCGGGCGTCGGGGATCAGCGGTTGTCGTCGGCGTTGCCGGCCTTCCACTGCTCCCACGGAATGTTCCAATCACCCAACCCGTCGAGACCCGACAGCGTGCCGCCGACGGTGTTCTTGACGATGGTGATGTCGCCGCGCTTGACGTTGTCGTACACCCACTTGGCGTCGGCCGGGCTCAGATTCAGGCAGCCGTGGCTGGTGTTGACCGAGCCCTGTGCGCCCACCGACCACGGGGCCGAGTGGAAGAAGATGCCGGAGTAGGAGATCCGCGTCGCCCAGTCGATCGGGGTGCGATAGCCGGCCGGCGAGTTCACCGGGACGCCATAGGTGGAGGAATCCATGATGATCTTGTCGAACTTGTCGCCGACGATGTAGACGCCGTTGTCGGTGGGTGTGGAGTTCTTGCCCATCGAGGTCGGCATGGTCTTGATCACCTCGCCGTTGCGCTCGACGGTCACCATCTTGGTGTCGTCGTCGGCGGTGAAGACGGTGGCGTCGCCGACGGTGAAGCTGGAATGGATGTCACTGTCGCCGACCAGGCCGTTGCCGAGCTCCCGGCCGTAGGCGTTCACCGCGATGTCGACCTTGGTGCCCGGGGCCCAGAAGTTCTGCGGCCGCCAGCGCACCTCGCGATTGTTGACCCAGTAGAAAGCGCCCTCCACCGCGGGCGTGGTAGTGATCTTGATCGCCGCCTGGGCGGCCCGGCGATCCGGAATGTTCTCGTCGAACTGCACGGCCACCGGCTGGCCGATACCGACCACGTCGTTCTCCGCCGGCAACAGGTACGGGTGGGTGCGGTTATCGGGCGAGATAGTGGTGAAACTCATCGTCGAATTGGTCGCGCCGCCAAGGCCGATCGCATCGACGCTCAACCTGTAGGTGCGCCCGAACCCCAACTGCTCGGTCAGCCGCCACGAACGGCCGTCCGCCGCCAGCTCACCCGGTACCGGCCGGCCGTCCGGATTGGTCAGCGCCACGGTCGTGAGCCGGCCATCCTCCACCTGCAACGTCAGCTCCCCGGGCGACACCCCTTTGTCGCCGTCCTTCACCGGTGAGATCAGCTTCGGCTTCATGAGCTCGCCGATGGGATTGGAATCGATTGCCACCGTCGAGGATTGACCCTTATCCCCCGACGAGCACCCGACCAGCGCCAACGCCAGCACGGACACCATCACCCCGGCACCCAGCAGCCGACGCCGCCCCCGACCTTCACTCATCGCAACCCCGCTTCACAACTCGGTGCACAACCGGCCACCGCACAACTCCCGGCCCCGACCACGCCTGTTCGATCACCACCCCTATCCGACCGAGACCCCCGCCCTGGCAGTCACAACCACCCCGGCTTCCAACCAAGCGTCCGGCCCACAGGGGCTTCGTCCGAAACATCCGTGATCACCCCCGCCGCGTTAACAACTCCCCAACCCTCCACAAACCCGCAGCTCAGACACCCGATTTCACTTTCCGCACTCCACCCTGTTAATGTTCTTCTCGCACCGCAGAGCGGCCCAAGCGAAAGCCCAAGCCCCCTGGGAGTAACACGCGCCATTAGCTCAATTGGCAGAGCAGCTGACTCTTAATCAGCGGGTTCGGGGTTCGAGTCCCTGATGGCGCACCACGAAAGGCCCCTTCCAACAGCGAAACCGCTGAACGGGAGGGGCCTTTCTCGTTGACGCTACACACCAACCGCCCCGATCAGACGCTGGTGCGTCGAGAGCCGTTCGGGCCCCGGGAAGTTCGGTATGGCCAGGGCCGGACAGCTGGGGAACAACAGAGGCCGACCGGTCAGTCGAGGTAGTCCTGCAGGGCCTGTGAGCGTGACGGATGGCGCAGCTTCGACATGGTCTTCGATTCGATCTGGCGGATTCGTTCACGCGTGACGCCGTAGACCTTCCCGATGTCGTCGAGGGTCCGGGGCTGCCCATCATTCAGGCCGTAGCGCAGGCGCATCACGCCTGCTTCTCGCGGGTGGAGCGTGTCGAGCACCGACTGCAATTGGCGCTGCAGCAGGGTGAACGACACGGCGTCGATCGCGACGACCGCATCGGTGTCCTGGATGAAGTCGCCGAGCTGGCTGTCACCCTCGTCGCCGATCGTCTGATCCAGTGAGATCGGTTCACGCGCGTACTGCCGGATCTCCAGGACCTTCTCGGGTGTGATGTCCAGTTCCTCCGCGAGCTCTTCGGGCGTGGCCTCGCGGCCCAATTGCTGCAGCAGCTCACGCTGGACGCGTCCGAGCTTGTTGATGATCTCCACAATGTGCACCGGGACGCGAATGGTGCGAGACTGGTCGGCCATGGCGCGACTGATCGCCTGACGAATCCACCACGTGGCATAGGTCGAGAATTTGAATCCCTTGCGGTAATCGAACTTTTCAACCGCACGAACGAGGCCCAGATTGCCTTCCTGGATCAGGTCGAGAAAGGCCATACCGCGCCCGGTGTACCTCTTGGCGATCGATACCACCAGCCGCAGATTCGCCTCGAGCAAGTGGTTCCTGGCCTTGACGCCGTCCTGCACGACCCAGGTCAGGTCGCGGCGACGCGCGGCGGTGATACCGGACCCCGATTCGAGCTCCTCGCGCAGCTTCTCCGCCGCATACAGTCCAACCTCGATCCGGATCGCCAGATCCACCTCTTCTTCCGCAGACAGCAGGGGAACACGGCCGATCTGCTTCAGGTACGCGCGCGTCGAATCCCCACCGGCCATGAGCGCGGCTTCCTTGCGCGCCCGTCGCAGTGCCGAGGACTCGCCGTCATCCCATTCGGAATCATCCCCGGCGCCACCTCGCACCACTGGGTCGACTTCGACCTCGAAGGTTGAATCCTCTTGCGGCGCATCGGTTTCGATGTTTACCGGAGTCATATCGACATCCGATGAAGGTTGGTCGCTCGTTTCGTCGGCGGAGGTTGCCACATTCACCCTTTCGCGGGATCAGGGCGGCACCGCGATATGAGATCCGCAGAAGCCTTGGACGCCCTCGGCAATCACCGAAGCCACTGGCCAGTGTACCGGCCACCGGCCGGTACAGCGTGGCTGCAGCGTAGCTCGGGCAGGCAGTCGCCGGCCCTGATGCCGGTGCCGAGCGGCTGCATGCCGATGGATTTCCGCCGCGTCGGTGAGGGCCTTTGTATTCCGCCGTGTCCAGGCAATTCGGAAACAAGTCGGCCGGTAGGCTCGAGCTCTCCACTCGACTGACATGAAAGGGACTTGCGCTCATGGCAACAGGCACAGTGAAGTGGTTCAACGCCGACAAGGGATTCGGGTTCATCAACCAGGATGACGGCGGACCGGACGTCTTCGTGCACTTCAGCGCAATCCAGTCCAGCGGTTACAAGTCGCTCGAGGAGAACAACCGAGTCGAGTACAACGTTGTCCAGGGGCCAAAGGGGCCGCAGGCAGAGAACGTCATCGTCATCGAGCGATAGGCTTTCCCAGCGCACAATCCTCATGATCCCTGACCACCTGCTCGCGGAGGTCGTCGACGTCATCGCCGAGGTCGCCGCCATACGCGGGGCTTCATGAAGGGAGTTCCCTCGGCACCTGAGCTGCGCATATGACGGATACGCACGCCAACCACATCAAAATGGCGGGGCACCCAATAGCGGAGCGCCGCGGTCACCCGAACTCTCGATCCGCGGTTTCCCGTCGCGTCTGCGCAACCATCACCGAACTCATCGATGAATCCCGGGCCGAGAACCGGGTCGCCGTGCTGAGCATCCTCACGACGCCGTACCTCACGAGCCGGCCACCCCGGCCGGGCCCCGCTGATCAAACCCAGCGAAGACGACCGCTGCCGCCGAGCGGGCTGGTTGCGTGCGTTGGATCGGCATGCGCAGCCACGGCTGCCCCTACGATCCCCGCAGTGTTCTGCAACGCGGCGGCCACCACCGGCGTGCGGTTCTTCAGCAACGGAATCCATTTGTCGCCCTTGCGGCTGACCCCGCCACCAGCGATGAACAGGTCGGGCGAGATCGCGTTTTCGATGGCGACCAGCACCTTCGTCACCTCTGAGGCCCACCGCTTGTAGCTCCAGGCGTGTCTTTCCTTGACCGACGTGGCGCCCCGATGCTCGGCCTCCATTCCGCCGACCTCGATGTGACCGAATTCAGTGTTGGGCAACAACACCCCGTCATGGATCACCGCCGAACCGATGCCGGTGCCGAATGTCAGCAGCACGATGACGCCGTCATTGTCCTTGGCGGCGCCGAACTGGACTTCGGCCAATCCCGCCGCGTCGGCGTCATTGAGCAAGGTCACCGGCTGTCCGCCGAGTTCGGCGCTGATCACCTCTTGGGCGTTCATTCCGATCCAAGACTTGTCGAGGTGCGCGGCGGTACGGGCTACTCCGCCACTGACCACACCCGGATAGGTGACGCCAAGCGGCGCGTCCCACTGGAAGTGCTTCACCACCTCGCGGATCGTATCGGCGAGAGCCTCCGGAGTAGCCGGCCGCGGGGTCGGGAGTTTGAAGCGGTCGCCGATCAGCCGCCCGGTGCCGAGATCGACGACGCCGCCCTTCACGCCGCTACCGCCCACGTCGATGCCGAAGCCCCAGCGATGCGGCCCAGCCCGGCTCGGCGTTTCGGTGACCGAAGCAGTGGTATCGGTCGTGGACACTCCGGTACGTGGCGGCGGCCCGGGGTCGGCTCGCCCCACAGATTCCGGGCTGGTCGTTACCGTGGGTTTCATCGAGTCCCCTGGTCACGAATCGGATATCGAGGCAGCGATATCAGGAGGCTGCCCGTATTTCCAACAAAAGGGCGCAAAGAGTTCATTCACAACGGCACTGCCCGCTTCGGGCACCCCGCTGAACGGACACGGCGTATGTCAGGGACATACCCCCAATATTGATGGTGCACATAACATCGAGCTTCTATTCTCTCCCTCGGACCGATATTCCTGCTACCTGCAAGAGCGGCCGGTCCCATTGCAGTCCGGCAGCGAATGTCAACAGCTTCGCCGGAGGTCCCCTGCGCTACCCGTCCGGCCGCGGCCGGTCTCCGTTGGTCGGAACCCGCGCTGCCAGTCCGCGAGGCGGAGGTGGCGGCGGTCGCGGCGGAGGGTCCAGGTGCCGCCCGGGTAGGTGAGGGTGTTGGTGCCCTCGGGGTCTACGAAGTAGCTGGTGCAACCGCCGGTGGACCAGATTCGGGTGCCGAGGAGAGTGCGGGCTCGCGATACCCAGGCGCGTTCGGCGGATGGCGCAGGGGTGTAGCGGGGGACGGCGTGGGTGTTCATGTGGGCGATGGTGCGCGCTATGAGGCGGGCGGTGGGTTCGATGGCCAGGAATTGGGAGGTGTGGGGCAGGGCGGTGTTGGGGCCGGTGACGGCGAAGAGGTTGGGGAGGCCCGCGAAGGCTATGCCGCGATAGGCCGTGAAGCCGTCCTCGGCGAATTTCTTTCGAGTGGACGTGGTTTCGGTGCGGAAGTCGGGGAAGCGGGCGATGGAGTCCTGGACGTGGAAGCCGGTGGCCCACACGATGGCGTCGACGTCGTGGTGGGCGCCGTCGGCGGTGCGCAGGCCGGTGGGGGTGATCTCGATGATCTTTTCGGTGACGAGGTCGACGGTGGGCCGGGCGAAGGCGGCGTAGTACTCGTCGGACACCATCGGGCGCTTGCAGCCGAAGCGGTAGTCGGGGACCAGCTTTCGGCGAACTTCGGGATCGGGCACCTGATGCCGCAAGGCGGCCAGGCAGATTCGCTCGTAGAGTCGCACCAGGCGGGGGTGGAACTCAGCGAAGTGCAGCGCCTCCAGGACGGCGAAGACGAAGCCGCGGGCGGCGAGTCGCAGCGGTGGGATGTGGCGGAACAGGGTGCGGACCGCCGGCGGGATGGGGCGATCGCCGCGGGGCAGCACCCAGGCGGCGGTGCGCTGGAAGGACACCACCCCTCCGGCCGTGCGCGCCAGGGCGGGCACGATCTGCACGGCGCTCGCGCCCGCACCGACCACGGCGATACGCTTGCCGGCCGGCTCGAAGTCCCGATCCCAGGCGCTCGAATGCATTTGCGGGCCGGTGAATTCGGTGCGGCCCGGGATGTCGGGAATGGCGGCGGTGTGCAGTGAGAAGTACCCCATGACGACAGCACGCGCCCGCACCGTCCGGCCGTCGCTCAGCCGGATCACCCATTCCGCGGCGGCTTCGTCGAAATCCGCATCGGCCACTTCGCTGTTCAGCTGCACGTGCCGTCGCAGGTCGAAGCGATCCACCACCGACTCGGTGTATGCGCGCAGCTCGGGCTGGGGCGCGTAGAGGCGCGTCCACTCCGTATTCGGTGCGAACGAATACGAATACAGCACCGAGGGCACATCGACCGCGCATCCGGGATAGACATTGTCCCGCCAGGCGCCGCCGATGGCATCGGCCCGCTCGAGCATGACGAAGTCGTCCATGCCGAGGCGGCGGAGATTGATCGCCACAGCCAGACCGCTGAATCCGGTGCCGATGATGGCAACGTCGTAACGGTCGGGGCCGGAGGAGGACTCGGACATGCGGGCACCTCGGTTCGTGAATGAGAAGTAGTGATGGGCGGCGAATCGTCAGGCGGAGACGGTCGCGACTTCGGCGGGCGCGGCGCCGCTCTCGCGGAGTCCGAATCGGGTGTGCAAGCGGCGCAGTGGTCGCGGAGCCCACCAGGTCCAGCGTCCGCCCAGGCGCAGCGTCGCGGGGAGCAGGAATCCGCGCACCACGGTGGCGTCGGCCAGCACCGCCAGCGGCAGCCCGATGCCGAATGCCTTCATGAAGGTGATGTCGGAGGCGAGGAAGCCCAGGAACACGATGGAGATGAGGACCGCGGCCGCGGTGACGATGCGGCCGATCCGCTCCAGCCCGATCGCGACCGAAGCCGTTGCATCCCCGGTGTTCTCGTACTCCTCACGGATGCGGGCCAGCAGGAAGACCTGATAGTCCATGGCCAGTCCGAAGGCGACGGCGAACAGCATGACCGGCACCACCGCCGACAGGTCGCCCGTGGGGGTGAACCCGAGCAGCCCGGACAGCCTGCCCTCTTGGAAGATCCACACCAGTGCGCCGAAGGTGGCGGTCAGGCTCAGCGCGCTCAGGATCAGGGCCAGCACCGGCACCAGCACGCTGCCCGTCAGCAGGAACAGCAGCAGCGCCATGGCGATGACCACAAAGCCGAGCGCGAAGGGCGCTCGCGCGGTCAGGGCGTGGATGGCGTCCATATTGGCCGCGTCCACCCCGCCGACCAGCGCCCGTGACGGTGCGGGGGTGGCGCGGACGGCGCGGATGACGGCGTCCACCGTCCGCGGGTCCGTGGTGGTGGGCACCACGGAAAGGTAAGCGGCATCTTCGGTTTCGAACCGGTGATGGGCGGTGGTGGCGGGTATCGCGAGCGCGCCCCTGACGTAGCTGCCCGTCGCGGTATCCACGCGTGCGACATCGTCGAGCGACGACAGCGCCACGGCGTACTCGGCGACCCCGGTCTTGCTGTCCGGCAGCACCACGAGCAGTCCGCTGAGTTCGGCCGCATCGAACTCGCGCTGTACCGTCTCGGCCACCTGCCGCGCGGACGACCCCGCCGGCATGGACCGATAGTCGGGAAAACCGGGGTGGAAGCGCAGGAACGGCAGCCCCAGGGCGAGCAGCAACGCCACCGTGACGGTGGCGACCGGAATCGGCCGCCGCATGACCATGGTCGCGAGTCGATGCCAGAAGCCCTGGTCCAGCGCGCGGGAGTCACTGCCGGACATCCGTTTCCGGCCGATCCGGAACCTGTCGATGCGGTCGCCCGCCACCAGCAGAATCGCCGGCAAGACCGTCAGCGAGACCACGGCGGCGGTGAGCGCCACGGCGATCCCGGCATACCCGATCGACCGCACCGCCAGCAGCGGGAAGATCAGCATGGACGACAGCGCGACGGCCACGGTCAGCGCGGAGAAGGCCACGGTCCGCCCCGCGGACCCCATGGTCGCGACCAGCGCCGCGCGCGGATCGGCGGCCGTGGCGAGCTCCTCGCGATACCGGTTGACGATCAGCAGGCTGTAGTCGATCGCCAGGCCCAGCCCGAGCAGTGAGGCCACATTGGTTGCGGTGGAGGACAATTCGGTGAACTCGGCCAGCAGCCAGAGCACACCCATGGTGAGCATGGTGGTGACGGTTCCGGTGATCAGCGGTAGCGCCGCGCCCACCACGGTCCCGAAGACCACGAGCAGCGCGATCAGAGTCAGCGGAAACGCCACGGCCTCACCGGCGGCCACGTCCTTCTGCCCCTGCTGCACGGTTTCGTGCATCATCATGGCGTACCCGCCGACCCGGACCTCGATCCCGTCGTGCGTACCGCCGAATTCCGGTGCCAGATCGGCGATCCGGTGGTCGATCCGCATCTCATCGCCCATGATCGTCGCGACGATGAGGCCCTGACGGCCGGTCTTGTCGCGCAGCGCGGGCAGGTGCCCCGAGGTCCAGTACGACATCACCCCGGAGACATCGGACTCGGCCTGCAGATGCCGCACAAGCTCCGTTGCGGCACGCGTGGATTCGGCATCATCGATGGTCCGGCCGGCGTCCACGAGCAACACCAGGTTCGGCGCGCCCTGCCCGAAGCGGTCCCGCAGCGCATCGGCGGCCCTGCTGGATTCCGCACTCGGGTCGAAGTAACCGCCACCCTGCAGCTTGCCGAACAGCGTGGTGCTCGCCAGCCCGGCGAGCACCGCCAGCACCCCGGCGACGACCAGCACCGCACGATGCCTGCGCACTACGAATCGCACCACGGTCAGCGCGCCTCCGCCCGCATGAGCAGCTTCTCCGGATGCACCAGCGCGCCGATCACGGTCTCCCGCACCGGAATACCCGGCACCGGCCGCAGCCGCCAGCGGGCGCAGATGGTCGCGACCTGCAGGGCGATCTCGGTGAGCGCGAACACGTTTCCGGGACACTGCCGAGCGCCCATGCCGAATGGGATGTGCGCGCCCTTGGACATGCCCGCCATCCGCTCGGGCAGCCACCGGTCCGGATCGAAACGCTGCGGATCAGGATGCACGACGGGATCTCGGTGCACTGCCACCGGACAGACGAAAAGCATACTGCCACCCGGGATTTCGATATCTCCGAGGGTGTACGGGGTGGGCACGTGCCGGACCGTCAGCCACGGCGAATACTTGCGCAGCGTCTCGAGCACAATGCGCTTGGTGATCTCGAGCTCGGCCAGGTCGCCGAACTCCGCGGCCCGCGGGTCCCCCTGCCTGCCCAACACGGCGTCCACCTCGGCGTGCAGCGCGGCCTCCACCTCGGGATTCTGCCCGAGCTCGTGGAACACCCAGGCCAGCGTCGCCCCGATGGCCTCGGTGCCGCCGACCAGGAAGTTGATCAGCTCGTCGTGCACCTGGGAGTCGGTGAGCGCACCCCCGGATTCGTCGCGGGCCTTGAGCAGCGTGTCGAGCAGATCACCGTGATCGAGGTCCGGATCCGCGGCGAGTTCGGCGCGGTACGCGGCGATGATGGTGCCGGTAGCAGCCTTCATCTCCACCACCAGGCGGTCGAACCGGCGATTGCCGGGCAGCGGCAGCCGGTCGATCCAGGCGGGCCGGGTGACGCGCCGGGAGAGCAGGGTCATGACCGGCGGCAGCAGGCGGTGGATGTGTTCGGCTGTCTCGGAACCGAGTTCGCCGGTGAACAGCGATCCGGCCACGGTGCGCAGCGCCAGGTCGTGCATCTGCTCGTTGACCGCGAGGAAATCACCGTTGCGCCAGGACGCGGCGCGCTCCGCCCCGAGCCGGGTCATGACCGCCGCGTAGCGCGCGATCCGGGACTTCGCGAAGGCGGGTGCGATCATGCGCCGTTCGCGCCGATGCCGCTGGCCCTGGAGCACGGTCACGCCCTCACCGAGCAGCGCCTCGGCGCGTTCGATCATCAGACCCTGGTCCGACAGCGCCACGAACGCCTCGCGGACCAGCTCGGGATCGGTGACGACGTAGGTGTCGTAGCCGGGAATCTGCACGCGCACAACCGGTCCCACCGACGAGAGCGTGGACAGGAATCGGTAGGGCCGGCGGCCGAACCGCGGCCAGTGGCCGAGCAGCGGGATCGCGCCGGGCGCGATGGGCGCCGCGCGATGCGCGATCGGCGTAACGGTGGCGGTGGATGTCATCGCGAAGGTGCTCCAAATCTGGCGGGCCGGATCGCGCGACGACGCGCGGACTCTTGGTAATTGCGGGCGATGGCCCGACTGTCGATTGCCGGAACGGTGCCGGTCTCGGCCAGCGTAACCAGGAATTCCATGCCGTCGCAACCGGACCTTCGTCTTTGTCTCCGGAGCCAAAATCCATTGTCGCTATTGGTTTTCCGGGAGCAGTCGCATTCGATATGACAACGCCTCCGGGTGATGTCTGTCGCTCTCGGGACCGAGTTTCCTTGACACCGTATGGCGCCCGTCTCTAGCGTCCGTGGAATCCGAACCGAGTCACTGTTCGCCTCGTTCGATTCACATGGACGGCCCACTCGCCGGTTCCATCCATCCCATTACGATCGGGAGTCACGATTGTGAGTGCCGCGCGCCTCGGTGCGCTGGGAGCCGCTCTCCCCCAGCGCGAATACACCACCGACGAAGTACTGGCCCGAATGTCGAGCGGCGGGCAATTCGAAGTCGAGCGGATCACCGGAATCCGCACCCGGCGCACGGTCGACCGGTCCGCGGGCGAGGACAGCCTCTCGCTCGGCGCACGCGCCGCGCAGGACTGCCTGGCGCGCTCGCGGTACGAGGCCACCGACCTCGATGTGATCATCAGCGCCGGCACCACGGTGCACGACGGGTTCCACATGGTGTTCGAGCCCGCCGCCGCCCACGAGATCGCCCGCCGGATCGGCGCGGACCATGCCATGGGCTACGACGTCGTCAATGCCTGCGGTGGCACGATGACCGCGATCTACCTGCTGGAGAACATGATTCGCGCCGGTCTGGTGCGCACCGGCATGGTGGTGACGGCGGAGATCATCTCCCCGGTCACCGAGGGCGCACTCGCCGAGGCGAAGGACGCGCGCGATCTGCAGTTCCCGGCGCTCACCCTGGCCGACGCCGCCGTCGCGGTGATCGTGGACCGTGCCGAGGACGAACACGACCGCATCCACTACGTGGACATGATCACCTGCGCCGAGTTCTCGCCGCTGTGTATCGCCAAGCCCAGCGGCGCCTCCGAGAACATGATCATGCTGACCGACAATATGACCATGCAGGCGGCCCCCCGCCGGGAAACCTGGGCGAAACTGCACCGCGATCGGCTCGTCAAGCGCGGCACCACCTTCGCCGACGAGAAGTTCGATTTCATCGTCTTCCATCAACTCGGGGTGGCCTTCACCGAGAAGCTGGCCGAATCCGGCGCCAAGATCCACGAGGCGGAAATGCCCCCGCGGCTGGCGACGGTGCACAAATACGCGAATACCGGTGCCAGCACGCATTTCCTCGCGATATACGACTACATATCGCGGGGCGAAATACCGAAGGGTTCCAAGATCTGCGTGGTGCCGACCGCCTCCGGAATGATCTTCGGCGTCATGTCGGCCACTCTCGATTCTCTGGTGGGATGAGCATGTCTGTTGTCATCGAACAATCCGCGATCAGCGCCGCCCCGGCCACCGCGGGATCCATCGACCATGCCGTGGCCGCGGGCCGGGAATGCCTGGAGCGGGCCGGAATCGAGCCCGGCGATATCGACGTGCTGGTCAATGTCGGCGTCTATCGGGACGGCAATGTGGTCGAGCCCGCGAACTCCGCGCTCATCCAGCTCGGGCTGCGCATGCACCTGGACTACGAGGCGGGATCGGGCCGCTCCACCTTCTCGTTCGACCTGCGCAATGGCGCGTGCGGGGTGCTGAACGCCGTACACGCCGCGACCGCGCTGCTGGCCAATGGCACCGCGCAACGGGTGCTGGTCGTCAGCAGTGATGCGCATCCGGGCGGAATCGCCCACCGGCCGAACGACTTCCGGTACGCAACCGTCGGCTCGGCCTGGCTGCTGAGCAAGGGGGTGGATCGGGAGACGGGTTTCGGCCCGCTACGTATTTCCCCGGTACGCGGCCGAGCGGCGGGCTCGAATCCGGGCGTCGGCGGGTATCTGGACTTGAAGGCCATGGGAAGCGCTGGGCAGCAGACGATTACGGTCGAGATCGCGCCGGACTACGACACGGTGATCACCGCGACGGCGGCCGACACGCTGCGCGGCTACCTGGCCGATCAGCCCGAAATCGACACGGGCAATAGCATTCTGGTCACCAATAACCCGGTGCCCGGACTCGCGAGCGGCCTCGCGGAGGAATTCGGATTCGCCCGCGGCTACCAGGCGATGACCGGCGACCGCGACGCCGGCAGCTCGGGCCTGGCCATTGCCTACCATCAACTTCGGGAGCAGGGCGCGCTGACGCCGGGCGCCGAACTGGTATTCCTGGCGGCGGGTTCGGGTCCGATGGCCGGGTGCGTGAGCTACCGAGTGGAAGGGGCCGCGTGAATCCGGTACTCGACGATCCGGATCTGCTGCTGGCGCGCCAGATCGAGAAGTACGCCGGATTGCCCGCCGTCAGCTATCGGACCCGGCCGCTGGGCGGCGCGGGCGGCGTCGGCGTCAGTGCCGCCTTCGACGCGCTGACCTTCGCCGACCTCGGCGAGCGGATCGACGCCTACGCGCGGTCCTTCACCGAGATCGGAATCACCAAGGGCGTCAAGACGATTGTGATGGTCCGGCCGGACCCGGATCTGTTCGCGGTGATCTTCGCGCTGTTCCGGGTGGGCGCGGTACCGGTGGTCGTGGACCCGGGCATGGGCGTGAATCGCATGCTGCACTGCTTCCGCAGTGTCGGCGCACAGGCGTTCATCGGCGTTCCGGAGGCCCACCTGATCCGCATCGCCGCGCGTCGCACCTTCCGCTCGGTACGGGTGCACGTCACGGCGGGCGCTCGCTCCTATTGGGGCGGTTACACACTGGCGCAGCTGGCCGAGCGCGGCCGCGCGGGCGAGCCGGTCGCGGTCGCCCACGCGCCCGGGGATCTGCTGATGATCGCGTTCACCACCGGCAGCACGGGCCCCGCCAAGGGGGTGGAGTTCACCCGCGCGGGCTTCGCCGCCGCGCTGCGGGTGGTCACCGATCTGCACGATCGCGCGGACGGTTTCGTCTCACTGGCGACAGTGCCGCTGTTCGGGCTGTTCGATCTGATGCAGGGCGCGCACGTGGTGCTCGGGCCGGTGGATCCGGTGAAGGTGTCCCAGGCCGATCCCGCGCTGCTGGTCGAGGTGGCCCGCGCCTTCCGGATCACCGATCTGACCGCCTCGCCCGCCCTGCTGGGCCCCCTCGGCGCCTATCTGGACCGGACCGGAAGCGAGCTGCCCAGCCTCACCACGGTCATTTCGATGGGTGCGCCCGCGAACCTGGAGGCGCTGGTCGCGGTGCGCAACGCGCTCGGACCGCGGGCCCGGGTCTTCACCACCTACGGTGCGACCGAGGCGCTTCCGCTGACCACCCTGGAGTGGTCGGAACTCGAAACGCTGCGGGAGCGGACCCGGGACGGGGCCGGAACCTGCGTGGGACGGGCACTGCCGGAGTCCGACAGTGATACCCGAGTGCGGATCATTCGCATCACCGATGACGAAATACCATTCTGGACAGACGATTTGGAGGTCGCGCCGGGCGAGATCGGTGAGATCGCCGCCGCCGGACCCCAGGTCAGCCAGCGCTACCACGACAACCCGGCCGCCGATGCGCGCGCCAAGATCGACGAACGGCTACCCGACGGCACGCTGCGCCGCTGGCACCGCATCGGCGACCTCGCCTGGCGGGATACCGACGACCGACTGTGGTTCTGCGGCCGCATCTCCCAGCGGGTACGCACCAGCGCCGGGGATCTGTTCACCGTGCAGTGCGAACAGATCTTCAATACCCACCCGGATGTCCACCGCACTGCGCTGGTCGGCGTCGGCCGGGCCGGCGCGCAGGTGCCGGTGCTCTGCTACGAGCCGCGCGCGGGCGTCGATCGTGGCGCGGGCCCCCGCATCGAGCGGGAATTGCGGCGACTGGCCGAGTCCCACGAGATCACCACGCCGATCCGCACCTTCCTGCGGCACGACGGCTTCCCGGTCGACATCCGGCACAACGCCAAGATCGGCCGCGAGGTGCTGTCGGAGTGGGCCGGCGCCCGCCTCGGCTACGACAGTGAAGGAGAACAGCGATGAAAGTCCTCGTCACCGGCGGCACCGGATTCCTCGGCAGCCACATCGTCGACCAGGCCCTGGCCGCGGGCGACCAGGTGCGCGTACTCGCCCGCCCCACCGCCGATCTCGGCTATCTGCGCTCGCTGCCCGAGGTCGAGATCGTGCACGGCGACCTCGGCGACCCGGAGTTGCTCACCGCGGCCTGCAAGGGCGTGGAGGTGGTGCACCACAGCGCCGGCCGGGTGGCCGAGACCGGCCACCGCCACCAGTTCTGGGAGGCCAATGTCGAGGGCACCCGGCGGCTCATGGATGCCGCGCGGCGCGCCGGCACGGGCCGTTTCGTCTTCGTCAGCAGCCCGAGTGTGGCCACCGAATACGATCGCGAGCGGTTCGGCATCGACGAGTCCGAACCCTATGTGCGCAAGCCGAAGAGCTACTACGTCGAGACCAAGGCGATCGCCGAGCGTGAGGTGCTGGCGGCGAACGGGCCCGACTTCACCACCTGCGCGCTGCGTCCCCGGATGATCTGGGGGCCGCGCTCGGGCGGCTGGATGACGCTGCTGCTGAACAAGATTCGCTCCGGCCGCCTACCCGATCTGTCGGGCGGCAAGCCGGTGCTGGTGTCGATCACCTACTGCGAGCATGCCGCTCGCGCGTGCGTGCAGGCGTCGCGGTCCGACGCGGTGGCCGGGAAGCCCTATTTCCTGGCCGACGCCGAGGACGTCGACCTGTGGGGCTTCGCCCGCGATCTGGCGAGGGCCTTCGACCTGACACCGCCGACCAGGACCATTCCGAAACCGGTGCTGGACGGCATCATCGCGGTCTTCGACACCGTCTGGAGGATCCCCGGGCTGCAGTCGCGCGTCGCGCCCCCGCTGTCCAGCTGGACGGTCGCGGCGCTCACGGTGTCGAGCACCTACGACACCGGCGCGGCCCGGCGCGATTTCGGCTATGCCCCCACGATTTCCCTGCGTGACGGGCTGGATCGCTATGTGGCGTGGGCGGAATCGATCGGCGGACTGTCCGCACTGCCGTCCTGATTTCCCCTGCCGTCCTGGTCTGCTCACACCAGGACAGCGCAACGCTCCCGGTCCGGAATGGACCGGGAGCGTTGTCGTTTCGTCTCACCCCGCAGACGGCAGGGCGCGTTCCTCCGCGGGCAGCAGCAGCGCTGTCAGCTCGTCGAGAGCGGCGTCCAAACCGTCGGTCAGGTACTCCATCGCCGGCAGCTTGTCGGCCGCCCCCAGCACACCGAAGTGCAGCGCGTCGAGGTAGCCCACACAGGTGACATTGAACGGGTTGCCGTGCATGAGCAACGAGATCGGGTACAGCGACTCCAGCCGGGCACCGTTCCAGTACAACGGATTTCGGGGTCCGGGAACATTGGAGATGCCCATCGGATGCGACGCCGGAGTGTTGGTGCGACCCCAGGTCAGTCCCATGATCCACGGCAGGGTGACGGCCAGACCGTAGCCGATGACCGTATTGGCCGGGAGGCCCGCCATTTGCTGCTTCGCGGCGCGGATGGCCGCGCGGACCGCGGCCAGGCGCTCGGCAGGGTCGGCGATATCGGTACCCAGCGCGGTGAACATCATGCCCGCGCGGGTACCCACCCGATCGTCGTCGCCTTCCCGCAGGTCCACGGGGACTCCGGCGGTGAGCGGGCGTGCGGGTAGCTCCGCATGGTCGGTCAGGTAGTCGCGCAGGGCCGTGCCGACCAGATACAGCACGATGTCGTTGATCGTGCAGTCGGCGGCCTTGGCCAGCCGCTTGAACCGGCCCAGGTCATAGCGGCGCAGGGACAGGTCCCGGCGGCCGGTGATCGGCCCGTCGAAGATGGACACCGGCTGCTGGTAGGCCCGCTGCGCCGGGGTCCGGCCGCGGGCGCGGCGCAGGGCGTCACGGCCCGCCGCGCCGATGCCGCGCACCAGTTCGAGCACGCCCCGCAGCGTCACCAGCAGGGTCCGCAACCGACTCCCCGACGGAACCCGCTGTGGCGCATTCGGATTCACGCGGCCGACGGTGAACAGGTTCGGCGTGTCCCGGTCGGCCGGATCCGTCGAGAAGGTGTCGGTGAACAGCCGCATCAGCGACGCGCCGTCGAACAGGCTGTGATGCACCTTGAGAATGAGGGCGAAGCGGTCAGGCGCCAGGCCCTCGACCAGGTGCATCTCCCACTGCGGCCGGGTCGCATCGAGTTGTTCGCGGTGGATGCGGGCGGCCAGCTCGACGAGCTCGCGGCGGTCGCCGGGCCGGTTCAGTTGCCAGGTCCGGATGTGGTCGGCCGGATCGACCTCGGCGGCCTCGCGCATGAGGGCCACCAGACGGGTCAGCGGGCCATTGACCGGCACCAGATTCCACGGCTGCGGCACCGCGATCGGCGCGACGACCTGTGCGCGCCAGCGCCGGACGAAGCGGGCCGCATCCCCGTCCGGGACGGTGAACTCCAGCAGGAATGCGACATGCATGGGCATATCGGGTGATTCGAGGGACAGCCAGACGCCGTCGGTGGCCGACAGCCGCTTGATCGCCATGCGCGATCCTTTCGTGCTCGGGACTCAGTGGGCCGGCCGGGGTGTGATATCCAGCCGCATTCCGGTCGGGATGACGGCGAAATGGAAACGGTCCCTCGGTGGTTCGCTGTTCGCCGGCAGCGCGATGTCGAAGTTGCGGCACACCATGCCGGTGACGCTCTTGACCTCCAGCATGGCCAGGCCACGGCCCGGGCAGAAACGGGGGCCGGAGCCGAACGGGGTGGAGGCGTCGGGTCGGTGATTGCCGGGGCCCTCGTTCAGCCAGCGATCGGGATCGAAAACGTGTGGCTCGCTGAAGTTCTCCGCCTGCAGGCCGGCGTGCTGGACATTGACGACGACCCAGGTTCCAGCCGGGATGTGCACCCCGGCGATGGTCCGGTCGACGATCGCTTCCATGCCGATGAGGGGCGTGGTGGGCTGCAGCCGCATGGATTCGGCCGCGACCGCCTCCAGGTAGGGCTGCCGGTCCAGTACCGACGGGATCTCGGCGATCTCCTCCCGAATCCGCTGCTGCACTTCGGGTTTCCCGGCCAGATGGTAGAGCAGCCAGGCCATGGCGTTGCTGGTGGTGTCCTGGCCCGCGATGAGGATCGTGAGCGCTTCCGCGAACAGCTCGTCATCGGTGAACGAGCCGCGGCCGTCCTGCGCCAGCAGCAACGCCTCGATGAAATTCGTGGGCCGCTCGGGGAGATTCGCGCGGGCGCGGGCGATGACGGCGGTGAGATCCTGCCGCAGGGCCGCCAATGCGCGCTCGAGGGCCCGATCGTCGGGCAGCTTCACATAGCGCCAGTAGGGGAACGGCGTGGCGAGCCGGCGATTCAGAATGGGGAAGATCAGCTCCAAATGGCGCTGAATGACGTCGCCGGATTCTTCGATGGTGTTGATGTCGTAGTCGAAGGTCAGTTTGGCGGTGACATCGACCGTGTAGCGGGTCAATTCGGCGCGCACATCCTCCGGGGACCGGTGTTCCCAGCGCCGGCGCAGGCGTTCGGTAATGGTCTCCAGGGTGGGTTGGAAGCCGCGCAGGTGAGTCGCGTTGAAGGCGGGCATGGCGAGCTTGCGCCGCCGCCGCCAGGCCTCGCCCTCCAGGGAGAACAGGCCGTTGGAGCCCATCTCGTCCATGACCGACTCGATGGCGGACTGCCGCCGGAAGCCGCCGGGGCGGTCCCGCAGGATCTCCCGATTGAGTTCGGGATCGCTCACCACCACGATCCGCCGACCGGGCATGCCGACCCGGTACACCGCCCCGTATTCGTCACTCCAGGAGTCGAATTGGCGATGCAGCAGGGAGGGTGTCAATTGCGGGAGATTGCCGACCAGTGGCCATCCTCTGGGCCCCGGTAGATCGTCCACTGACACCATTCGAGAAGTCGAGAGGGACACTACCGGAGCTTAACCGCGAATTGGCTCGAATGCGAAAGATGAAGAACCGCTTTGCATTCGGAGACAAGAAATACGGTGCAATTTGGTTTCGCGAAACCAATCGAACTGAAATCGAGCGAAAGTGACTGCACCCCTTGCCAAGCAACCGTTTGGTGTCATGGCGACCAGGGATGATGCTGTGCCGATTGGTATTTCGCACACACTCCTTGGTGCTCGAGTCTGTTCTTGATGACAATCGGCTGATGCTCGCCCTCGTTCCCCCACTGGGTGATGACTCGCCCGTCCTGGCCCGCCTGCTGCCGCGGCTCCCGGAGATTGCCGCCGGTATCTTCGAAGCCGCACTGGGCGCGGTGCCCGGCCTCGAGAATCTGCCCGAGGACCACTTCGCCGATGTCATGCCCAGCTTGCTGGCCGGGACGGTGGCGTTCATCCGGGCCATCGAGGAGCGGCGCGTGATCACCGCCGAAGAGGTCGCGGAGTACGTCGTCCCGGTGGTGGAGCGGCACGCCGAGGACCGAATCCCCGTGCGCCAGCTCATGACCGGACTGTTCGGCGGCGCCCGCTATCTCTGGGACGAGGTCGCCGCGACCGCGGAGCCGCACGAGTTGCCCGATATCGTGGCGATCGGCCAGCGGGTGCTCGAGGCGCTCATGCACATCACCATCACCATCTCCGAGGTGCACTCCGACGTCGAGCAGTCCATCTACACGGTCGAACGCGAGGCGCGCCGCGCCCTGTGCTCGGCCCTGCTGCGTGGCGCGCCGGTCGAGGAACTGGCGGCCCGCGCCGACATGGCGCTGGCGGACCGCTACGACGTCCTCACCTTCCACCTGCGCCCCGACCCGCTGGTCCTGGTGGCCGACACCATGGTCACCCGCCGCCGGATCCGGCAGTTCCAGCAGGCACTCGACGCGCTGCTCGGGACGACGGTCCTCAATACCTTCGACGGATCGAACGGAATCGCCCTGCTGCCCAGCAGATCTCGTCCGGTCCCCGAGATCGGCACGGGTCCCTTCGAACGCCTGGCGGCGAGCCTCGCCGAACAGTTCGGCGTCGACGTCTTCCTCGCCGAATGTCGGGGCATCGACCGTGCCGACCTGCCCGGTGCGGCGCGGCAGACCACCGACCTGGCCGAACTCGCCCGCCTGCTCGGCCGCACCACCGGCGCCTATCGCCTCGACGATCTACTGCTCGAATACCAGCTCACCCGCCCCGGCCCCGCCCGGGACCGCCTGGCCGAACGCATCGCCCCGATTCTGAGCCACCCCCACCTCTTCGAAACCCTCGACGCCCACATCCGGCACGGCTCCGCCGACCGCAAGGCCGCCGCCGCGGTGGTACACGTCCACCCCAACACCTTCAGCTACCGCCTCCGCCGTGTCGCCGAACTGACCGGCCTGGATCCCAGCGACCCCAACGATTCCCGGCTGCTCGCCGCCGCCCTCACCATCCACCACCTCTACCCGGCTCCCGTCGTGCCGGATCCCGGTGACGGAGCGGCCATGTGACGAAATGCGCGAACCGGCTAGCGTTTGAAGCCGACGCCGCCGACGATGCAGTGCCGCACGGCGTTCAGGGGGGCCAGGCGGGGGCCGTCGGGCCACCAGTCGTCGCAGAGCACCAGGCCCGGGTCGATCATCTGCAGGTCACCGAACAGGGCCTGGATCTGGGCGCGGGTGCGGAAGCGGCCGGAGCCCATCGGGCTGTGAACGAACTTCTCCTCCATCTTGCGGGCCAGATCGCTGTACTCGTCGGCCTCCGGATCGTAGAAATGGGCGATCGCGACGTAGGAACCCGAGGGCAATGCGTCGATGTAGGTGCGCATGAGGGCCGCGGCATCGTCGGACGGATAGTGGTGCAGTGTCCCGATCTGGAACATCGCCAGCGGGCGGGTGAAGTCGAGCTCGTCGCGGACCTCGGGATGTTTCAACACCTCGAACGGCCGGAAGATGTCGGCAGTGACGATGGAGGTGTTCGGACTGCCGACCAGCAGGGCGTGGGCGTGGGCCAGCACCATGGGGTCGTTGTCCACATAGACGACCCTCGAATCCGGATCGACGCGCTGCACCACCTGATGGGTGTTCTCGGTGGTGGGCAGGCCCGAGCCCAGATCCAGATACTGGTCGATGCCCGCCTCCTTGGCCAGGAAGCGGCACACACGGATCAGGAAATCCCGGTTGGCCCAGGCCAATTCGGCGACGCCGGGGGCCACCGTGCGGACCTGATCCAATACCAGGCGATCGACCTCGAAATTGTCCTTGCCGTTCAGCGCCGCATCGTAGACGCGGGCGATGCTGGCGCGCGTGGCGTCCACTCCGACCGGTATCGCGCTCGGGTAATCAGCTGCCGGCCACGCCATCCCCGCTCCCCTCGATGCATCCAATCCTCGACCTCGCTCATGGTAAATCCGAGCTCACCGCCCCGACCTGGGTCTGCTCGAATTACTCGTTTGCCATCGACGATCAGGGCAGCCTGGGCACTGCGGCCCGGGCGGTGGGGATGGAGACGAGGGAGGCCGCGGCGCAGGCCATCAGAGCGTGGCTGCCATCTTCTGCGCGGTCGCCGCGTGCCCGTACTGATTCGGATGGAATTGCGCGCCTTCGCCATTGTCGACCGAGGTGCCGTTGACCCAGCGGTCCGGGATCGCCTCGCAGACGTCGTGACCGTTGTAGATCTCGTAGGTGCTGAAGTACTCGGTGCCGGCCTGGGAACGCAGCATGGTGTTCAATCCGCCGACGACGGTGTCACGCGCCCAGTCGACATCGGCGGGCAGCACCGGCTGCCGCCCGGCGCACAGGGCCGCGTTGTCGGGCAGGATGTGCGGGTAACCGACCAGGACGACCCGTGCCTGCGGGGCTCGGGTCTTGATGTCGGACACCAGTTTCGCGACCTTGGCCGCGACCTGCGACAGCCGGGCCGGCATCGAGGCGTCGTACTTGTTCTTGCACCCCAGCAGCGCCTCGGCACTACCGCTGGCGATTCCCGTTCCGAGATTTTGGAATACGGCGCTGCCCGTCCCGGATCCCGTGCCGAGGGTTCCCGCCGTCACACAGTCCTTCACGATGTCGGTGAAGCCGATGTCGTTGCCGCCGACGCCCAGGGTGACCAGATTGGTGTCGGCGGTGACAGCGGAGAGCTGGGTGCTGGTCACCGAGTCGGTCGTCGCGCCGCCACACGTGACATCGGTGAGACTGTAACCGCGTGCCGCCGCGAACAGGTGGGCGTAGTTGCGATCGGAGCGTGAGCAGGTCTTGTCGAGGATATTGGAGATCCCGACTCCCGCCGCGTACGAATCCCCCAGCGCCACATACTTCGTGCCGGCGTCGGCGGCAGCGGGGGCGATACCGACGAGGGTCCCGGCGGCGACGATCGCAATAGTGGACAGGCAGTACTTCAGATTCACGGTATAGGTCCTCGCGGTCGAGCTCGGGCGAATAGCCACAGACCGTACGAGATGACCCGGCAACCGATAGGTCAAGCGACCGAATCGTTATCCCCGGTCGGGCGGCGGACCCCGGGCCCAAACCCCCGAGCGGCGGTCTGCGACGAACCGAAGGGTCCTCGTTCGCCGTGTCCGGCCAGTGCGGAGACACGTTGGCCGGTAGGCTCGAGCGGTCCACTCGTCCGATCTGAAGGGACCGGCACCAATGGCAACAGGCACTGTGAAGTTCTTCAACGCAGACAAAGGGTTCGGGTTCATCACGCAGGACGAGGGTGGACCGGACGTATTCGTCCATTTCAGCGCGATCCAGTCGACCGGCTATAAATCGCTGCAGGAAAACGACCGCGTCGAGTACGACGTGGTACAGGGAGCAAAGGGCCCACAGGCGGAAAACGTCGTCGTGCAGGGACAGTAAGTTCTCACCTGCGGACACGGTCGGCAACAGTCGTTCGAGGTTGCCCCGAGCTCATCGCTTGCGCCCGCACATGAACCAAGCCCCCGATCCATGTGATCGAAGGCTTACACAGTCAGGTTCCCGAAGACCCGAACCCGAAGATGACGGCAACTGATCGGCCGCCGAGCGCAGAAACGATGAATGCGCCCCGGCCGTAGTCGGGGCGCTTCGCGGGCGCGCTGTCGGCTGCCGTTGCAGCGCAGGTGATCCGGCCCTGCTGCGAAAACGATCAGTTGCCGGGTGTGCGGCTGGCGAAATCGAAGGAGTCGCCGTCGATGCCCCAGGAGATGATCCGTTCTGGATGGATCCGAATGATCGAGCGCTCCTGGGGAGGGAACGGCGGCTCCTGGTCGTCGAGCGCTTCGGCCGTACCACGCACCTCGATGCCGCGAATGACGTACGGCTCCAGCGAGACCTGCTGGTCGACAACAAAGGAAACCCGGCTACCCGCCGCGACGTTGCGGAACTTGCGGCTGGTGTGCATGCGCATACCGCCGATGTCGATGGTGCCGTCGGCATTCACCCGATAGCTGGTCGGGTTGTTCTGCACAACGCCGTCGGGCGAGACCGTGGCCAGCCGGCCGATCCCGGCTTCGGCGAGAAACTGCTGCTCATTCGGTGTGAAGGTCACCGATGAAGCCTAGCTGCTCAACGCTTCTCGACGGATGGTTGGCAACGATGGCGTCCACTGCCTGCTCCGTTCCGGCGCTCGTCACCGGACCATCTCGCAAACCCGTAGCGCATCGGGCGGGTGGCGGTGAGTGGGCGCCAGTAGGGTTCGGGGATGCGTGATTTCGGGGTTGGGTTTGCCTATCTTGTTCGGGGGCAGCGGTGGGTGGCTCAGCATCCTCGGGATTTCGGGTTCGGGATCGTGCCGGCGTTGGTGACGTTGGTGTTGTATGTGGGGGCGCTGGCTGCGCTGGTCACGTGGGGCGGGGATGTGACGGAGACGGTGACGCCGTTCGCCGATCACTGGCCGAGCCCTTGGGCGGGGTTGTTTCGCGGGGCGTTGGACATCGCTTTGATTGCGCTTGCGGTGCTTGCGGCGGTGCTCACGTTCACCGCTGTGACCTTGGTGATCGGGGCGCCGTTCTATGACGTGATTTCGCAGCGGGCCGATCGGTCGGTCTCGCCGGATGGGATTGCGCCGGAGTCTGGGCTTTCCTGGTGGCGGGAGTTGTGGGTGTCGGTTCGGGACAGTGTTCGGATTCTGGTGCGGGCCATGGTGTGGGCTGTGCTGTTGTTCGTGCTGGGGTTCGTCCCCGTCGTCGGTCAGACTGTGATTCCGGTTGTCGCGGTGGTCGTCACCGGGTTCTTCCTCACGCAGGAGCTCACCTCGGTCGCACTCCAGCGACGCACGGTTCACCTGCGCGAGCAGCTGGCTCTGCTGCGCGCCCGCAAAGGCTTGGCATGGGGCTTCGGCGTGCCCCTGGGGCTGGCTTTTCTGGTGCCGCTGGTCGCGGTATTCCTCATGCCGGGTGCCGTCGCGGGCGCCACTCTCCTGACCCGCGAACTACTGCACGAACCGAACCGCCTCGCGGAAAACCACGCTGACGCCTGAGCGAACCGACTCGCGGCGGCCGCGCAGGCGTTCGAACCCGCCTCGGAAGCCGGCTGCGCGCAACGCTGGAGTCGGGATGGCGTTATCGGGCGAGGGCGAAGGTCAGGGATGCTGCGGCGAAGGCGAAGTACATTGCGGGGAAAGCGATGTTGTGGAGCACTCGGGCGCGGATGTGGACCACGATTGCGGCGATGAAGTAGACGACCAGGCCGAGGGCGGCGGCGATGCCGAGGGGGCGGGCGCCGAGGAGGCCGAGTAGGAGGCCGAGGGCGCCGGCGGCTTTCAGGGTGCCGGCTACGGGGATCCAGGACGAGGGGAAGTTCACCTCGGCCGAGTTGGCCAGCACGAACTTTGCCCGGGCGAAGTCGGCGATGGCCATTCCGCCGTTGATTGCGATCGTGACGAGGGTGATTACCAGGTAGGCGATGGACACCCAACGATGCTGGCCGACCGCGACTTTCCACGTCCAATACCTGCACCTATAACCTGATGGCATGGATGTGGACACGCGGTTGCTGAGGTATTTCGCGGCGGTGGCCCGGGAAGGGAATCTGACCCGCGCGGCAGCGGGGTTGTTCGTGTCGCAGCCGGCGCTGACCAAACAGATCAAGCAGTTGGAGAACCAGCTCGGGGTGCGGCTGTTCACGCGGTCGAAATCCGGTATGGCACTGACGGAACCGGGGCGGGCGCTCGCACAGTGGGTGCCGGAGGTACTGACCAGCTGGGATCGGGCGCTGACCGAGACGATGAGCGCCGCGAGCGCGGCCGCGCGCGTGCTGCGGGTCGGGTTCATCGCGGGCGGGGCCAATGAGGCCACCCAGCTCATCATCGCGGATTTCGTCCGCCGCCGGCCGGAATGGCGTATCGAGATGCGCCAGGCGGCCTGGTCGAACCCGACTGCGGGGCTCGCCGCCGGGGAGGTCGATGTCGCGTTGCTGCGGTTGCCTTTTCCCGGTCAGGAGCGGTTCCGGGTGGAGTTGCTGCTGACCGAACCGCGCTGGATCGCGCTACCCGCCTCGCACCCCCTCGCCACCCGCGAAGTGATCCCGTTCAGTGACCTGTGGGACGAGCCGTTCGTGGCGGCCCCGCCGGAAACCGGTGCGTGGCGCGACTATTGGCTGGCCGCCGACGAGCGCGACGGGCATCCGGTGCGGATCGGCGCGGTCACCGAACACCCCGACGATTGGCTGATCTGCATCGCCAACGGTGACGGGATCGCCCTAGCGCCCGAATCCGCGGCACGCTTCTACACCCGTCCCGGCATCGTCTACCGCCCGGTCAGCGGCGTGAGCCCGAGCCGGGCCGGCGTCGCCTGGCGGCCCGGGGCGGACACCGATCCGGTCGTGCGGGACTTCGTCCGCAGCTGCCTCGATCACCGGCAGACGCCGCCCGCGAGCACCGTGTGAAAACCGGCTCAGGCCCGGCGGATTGCCGGGCCCGAGCCGTATTCCCTTGGAGCCGAGTCGGATCAGACCAGGCGTGCTCCGACGGCGCCGCCACCGACGCCCGCTCCCACCAGGCCGCCGACGCCTGCCGCGGGAATGCCCACGACGGCAGCACCGATACCCGCTCCCGCGACAAGGCCTGCGGCGATACCGATTCCAACGCTCGAGAAACCGCCGTTGCCGGAGTCGGTCGGCTCATTTCGGGCGCTGATGTGCGCCAACGCAGCCGGGACCGTCAGTTGGCGGAGGCGGGGAAGGCCTGAGCTTCGACGAAGGCGGCCATATCGACCTGACGGCGGGCATTGGACAGTGCGGTGATGGTGCAGACCCCGAGCTCGCCACCGCGGTCGTACAGCGTCGCCGTGGAGACGGCAATGCCGTTCGAGGAGACGTGGTCTCGGGCCTGGAGACCCAGTTCCACCCCCTCGGGAAGGCGGGACAGCGTCAAGGTGACATCGGTGTTGATGTAGCCGACGCCCTCGGTACCCCAGTTGCAGACGAGGTTGGTGGAGTCGCTCACGAAGGCCGCGCGCTCGAACGGGGTGATGGGCACGCCCTCGATGAGGGACGGGACGTTGTTCCAGGCCGCCTTCCGGTGCGGATTGACGCCGGAGGCGAAATCGTGGGTCCAGTCGAAGGATCCGGACTTGAACAGCGGCGGGCTGCCCTCGGGGCCGTCGAGCCGGGTCGCGGGGGCGGGGAGGTCCCGGGCGGGCTGCCAGATCCGGCCCGGCGGCTCGGCGGTGGCGACCAGGAATTGCACGGTGGCGCGGGCACGCACGCGATCGTGCTGGACGATGGCGGCGTCGGCCACCCGGATCCGATTGCCGTCGCGGACGATCGAGCTGCGCAGCTCGATGGGCTCGTTCAGGACCGGACTGAACAGGTCGACGGTGAAGCGGGCGGGCACGAAATCGGGTCCGGGGCGGTGCGTTTCGAGTTCGTGGGCCAGCAGGCCGCAGACGGCGGTGCCCGCGAGTTGCCCCGAGGACCAGGCGCTGACCGCCATACGAGTCGCCGTGAAGCGACCGTTCTCGTGGGTGAAGAACGCGGCCATGGTGCCTCCCCTACCGGTTGATGAGCTCCCGAATTAGAACACGTTGCAGAAACGGGAGGGAAGACCCACGTCCCAATCAGCGGATGATCAGTTCACCCACGGCGGGTTGACGACAGTGCCGTCGAGCAGCTCGCCGGTGAAACCGACGGGCGCGTTGACGAGCACCTCGGCGGTCCGGTCATCCGGATTGTCCAGGCGGATGGTGGATCCGGCCGGCGCCACCGCCGCGTCACCGGGCGCCAGCCGCGCGGCCTCGCCGTCGATGGTCAGCGTGATCGATCCCGCGAGCAGGACGAATGCCTCCTCGCGGAGCACGCGGTGCGGGACACCCTGGGTGCCGGGCGCGACCTCCAGCCGCCACAGGCACAGTTCGCTACTGCCGGAGCTGGGGCGGACCAGCGGGGTGAAGCGGGAGCCGTGCATTTCGTGGGACTCGGCGTCGGCGGCGTGGATTACGGGCATTGCCATCTCCTTTAGTCAAGCGACTTGACTATATAGTCAAGCTTGTTGACTTCTTTGTCAAGTGCCAAGATTCCAGACATGCCCGGATACGCACAGGACCTGCCGCTGCTACTGCTCGCGGCCGCCGCGGAGGTCACCGACGCCATCAACGCCGGGTGCGTCGCGGCCGGATTCACCGACATCCGGCCCACCCACGGCTTCGCCTTCGTGCGCATGGCGCCGAACGGCGCGACGGTCGGCGAGATCGCCGACCATCTGGGGGTCACCAAGCAGGCCGCCAGCCAGCTGGTCGAGGAACTCGTCAAAAAGGGCTACGCGCAACGCAATCCGCATCCGCACGACGCGCGCGCCAAGCTCGTCACGCTCACCGAGCGCGGGTGGGCGTGCACCCGCGCCGCCGACGCCGCCGCGGCCCGCTTCACCGAGCGGTGGGCCGCCACGCTGGGACCGGCGGCCACGGTCGAACTGCGCAATGCCCTCACGCGAGTCGTCACGCCCGGCCGGGTGCGCCCGTCGGCCTGGTGACGAATTCCACTACCGCTCAGCCGAGTTCGAGGGAGGTCGCCCCGTAGACCCGCTCCCGGTGATACGCCCGGACGGGCCCGGTGTACATGCGCGCGGTCTCGAAGCTCGGGGTCAACCCGGCCGCCTCCATCAACCGCACCGCGGGCTCGTTGTCGAGCGGAACATCCACCGCCAGCGGCATACCCGCCGCGTGGGCGGCGAGCGCGGCCAGCAACTGATGCGCGTCGCCGGGGGTATCGGCGAACAGTGGGCCCACCCGCAGCGAATCCCGGGCCGGACGCAGGGTGGCGTAGCCGGTGATCGTGCCGTCGACAATGCGAGCGAAGGTCCGATGCCCCGGCTCGGTGAGCCAGGCGCTGAGGAATACCGGCCGATCCGCGGGATAGCACGCGGAATCGTACGGTTGCAGCGCCGCGAAATCCGCCGGCGCGAGCGCGGTGACCGTGTCATCCGGCAGCGGCAGACGCGGCACGCCCACGAATCGCGCACTGCTGTAGGCGAGTTCGAACCCGCTGCGCCGATAGTTGTCCTGCTGCGCGGGAACTCCGTCGAGCCCGACGACCCGCTCCCCCGCGTGCTTCAGCCCGGCTTCCCAGGTGGCCAGGCCGAACCCGCGCCCGCGCAGGTCCGGGCGCACCAGATAGAAACCCAGGAACGCGTAGTCGTCGCCGTAGTTGACCACCGAGACCGCGGTGGCGGGCTCCCCGTTCACCCGCCCGAGCAGGAACCCGTCGGGATCCTGCGCGAAGAACGCGGTGACATCACGCAGCCCCGGGTTCCACCCCTCGGCGGCGGCCCACTCCACCACGGTGGCCCATTCCGCCGGGGTGGCGCGGGCAACGACCAGACCATCGATACGCACGGCATCCGGCATGCGACCACGGTAACCGCAAAAGCTCTGCGACTCGCGGAGATTCGAGGACACGGTGGGCATGCCCACTGCCCCGGTGGAGCGCCCGGCGAGTCGGCCCCGACGCTCCGGTAGGGTCGAGGAGACATGGCCCGCGACCTGCGGGGTTGCGCGGAGTTCGAGGAAGATATGGCCGACTACGCACACTCCGATCACGCCAGCCGGAGCCGGGAGGAGAAGGCCCGGCGGCTGGCGGCCTATCTCTGGGCGCGCGGCATCAGCGGACCCGAACTGCTGGAACTGCCCGCCGCACAACGGCGCAAGCTGGCGCGCGCCGCCGACACCAATCCGCCCAGCACCGATGAGACCTGGCAGGTGGTGGCCGGGCTGCTCGGCGAGAAGGACGCCTGGGCCGAGCGCAATCCCGGGCATCCGCAGGCCTGCCGGGAGCGGCTGGACGAGAAGATCCTCTGGGTGAAACCGCCGGTCAAACCCTGGGAGTAGGAACGTCCCGAAACCCTTGACAGCAAGAAATGAACCGGAGTTCACTGCTTGAGTGTCCCCCGACTACGAGAACCACTCCGGCACCCGCCCGGCTGCCTGGCGCGACGATCTGACCGGCGGTGACGACTCGCTGTTCGCGGGCCGCCCCGAACCGGTGAACGAATACACCGGCCGCACGCTGACCTACCAGGTGACCGGCCGCATCGCCCGCATCACCTTCAACCGGCCCGAACGCGGCAATGCCATCACCGCCGACACCCCGATCGAGCTGGCCGCCGCCGTCGAGCGGGCCGATCTGGATCCGCGCGTGCACGTCATCGTGGTGAGCGGGCGCGGCAAGGGCTTCTGCGGCGGCTACGACCTGTCGATCTTCGCCGAGAACAATCACGAGGCCGACACCGTCGCCCCGGCCGAGGGCGCCCAGCCGACCGAGGGCACCGTGCTCGACCCGGTCGTGCAGGCGCGCAATCACAATCCCTGGGGCACGTGGGATCCCATGGTCGACTACGCCATGATGTCGCGCTTCAACCGCGGCTTCGCCAGCCTGCTGCACGCCAACAAGCCGACCGTCGCCAAGGTGCACGGCTTCGCCATCGCCGGCGGCACCGATATCGCGCTGTTCGCCGACCAGATCATCTGCGCCGAGGACGCCCGCTTCGGCTACCCGCCCACCCGGACCTGGGGTATTCCGGCCGCGGGCATGTGGGCGCACCGGGTCGGCGACCAGCGCGCCAAGCGACTGCTGTTCACCGGCGACAGCCTCAGCGGCAAACAGGCGCTGGAGTGGGGCCTGGCCATCGAGGCCCCACCGGCCGCCGAGCTGGACGAACGCACCGAGGAACTGCTGGAACGCATTTCGCGGGTGCCGATCAATCAGCTGGTGATGGCGAAGCTGGCGCTCAACAGCGCGCTGCTCAATCAGGGCGTGGCCAACTCCGGCATGGTCAGCACCGTGTTCGACGGCATCTCGCGGCACACCCGCGAGGGTTATGCCTTCCAATTGCGTTCGGCCACCGCCGGTTTCCGCGAGGCCGTCCGCGAGCGCGACGAGCCGTTCGGCGATTGGAAGCGCGCCCGGTTCGAGCGGCCCGAGGACTAGGCGATGCCCTCCACGTCGGTGCGCTCGACCTCGGCAACGACCCGTTCGGCCAGCGAGCGCAGCGCGGCCGCCTCCCCAGCGGTCATCTCGTCGATGAACAGCCGCCGCACCAGCTCCACGTGATTGGGGGCGGCGGCCTCGAGCGCCCGGCGCCCGGCGTCGGTCAGCCGCACCTCCCGGCCGCGGGCGTCGTCGACGGCCTGGCAGCGATCGACCAGGCCGCGGGTCGCCATTCGCGACAGGTGCTTGGACAGGCGGCTCTTGTCCCAGCAGATCTCCGCGCCGAGTTCCTTGGCGCGCAGCTGGCCACCGGCCGCGGACAGCGCGACCAGCACCTCGTAGTCGGAGGTCGACAGTCCATCCTGGGCCAGCCCGGCGGCGAGGGCGGCATCCAGGCGTTGCCGCATGCGAATGTAGGACTGCCAGGTCGTCTGTTCCGCATCGGTCAGCCAGCGCGTCATGGCATCCATAGTATCGGCGAATAGTTGACACGGACACCAAGAAGATACTCAGGAACCTCACGGCGAATCCGCGCGGCCATCGAGCACCATCCTGCCGTACAGTACTGACCGTCCAATTTGCGTAGTTCTGGCGGAAATCGTCAATGCGCGAGCGCATTTCCGACCGGAGTGAATGAGACACCCACCGGCAGAAGAGGTTCCGGCATTCGGGGCAAATCCCCTAATTCACCTGGATGAATAGCCCATCCGGTTGACAATGCAACGTTGCGCCAGAAAACTCGACGCCGAGCCCGGACCGGTCACCGCGCCGCATGCGCTTGCGGCGGCGGTGGCACATCCGCGCCGAACCGGGCCAGTTGCCACCCCTATTGCGCCGACATTGAGGAATACATGAACGTTCGCCGGCTTCTCGTCACCGCCAGCGTCGCAGGACTGACGACCATCGCAGCCCAGACCGTCGCCCTCGCCGACGTCCCCACCGGTTCCTCCGGCACCGGTTCCTCCGCCATCGACACCGGCTCCGCCGCCACCGGCTCGGCGGGCCTGTCCCAGACCGGTTCGGCCGGCGGACCCGTCTACGAGAACTGCGACCAGGCCCGCGCGGCCGGCGTGGCGCCGCTGTTCCGCGGCCAGCCCGGCTACAGCCCGCACCTGGACCCGGACGGCACCGGAATGGCTTGCCCCACCGTCTGACAACTCTCGGGCTCTCAGGGATACGCCCCTGAAACCCCGAAAGCCAATGCGGCCCGGTCCTTTCGGACCGGGCCGCATGGCGTTGGGGACCCAGCGATACGACTATGGCCCGGTCCTGTTGGACCGGGCCATAGTCGGGTTCGGTACTCAGGGGTAACCCCCGAGTGTCCGAAAGTCGGCGCTGCTCAGCGGCGGAAGATCTTGACCACGACGAGGGTCGCGACCAGGGCGCCGGCGCCGATGAGGCTGTACTTGATCTTGGGCTCGTTCAGCTTCGCCAGGACCGACCGCTTGGCATTGTCAGCCAGCCGCTGGGGATCGGCGCGGACCGCGAGTTCATCGAGGGTGCTCGCGAGCCGGTTGCGTGCTGCCTCGATCTCCCGCTCGATCGCCTCGGTATCTCTCGCCACGTCACACTCCTGTCTGGAAACCGCGCTGGAAGGCGGCATTGTCGTCTCGGGGCCGCTCGCGCGACGCAGGCGCATGCGAGCCGACCTGTTCAGGAGTGTATCGCCAACACCGGCTCGAGCCCGTCGACTAGCGTGGCGGCATGACCGAGAATCACCGACTCAGTCCCGGCGACACCGCGCCCACCTTCACCCTGCCCGACGCCGACGGCAAGGACGTCTCGCTGTCGGACTACCGCGGACGCAAGGTGATCGTCTACTTCTACCCGGCCGCCAGCACGCCCGGCTGCACCAAGCAGGCCTGCGATTTCCGCGACAACCTGGCCGATCTCGAAGGCGCCGGCCTCGAGGTCGTCGGCATCTCCCCCGACAAGCCGGCCAAGCTCGCCAAGTTCCGCGACACCGAGCAGCTCACCTTCCCGCTGTTGTCCGACCCGGACAAGGAGGTGCTGTCCGCCTACGGCGCGTTCGGCGAGAAGATGATGTACGGCAAGAAGGTCACCGGCGTTATTCGATCTACCTTTCTGGTCGACGAGAACGGGAAGATCGAGGTCGCGCAGTACAACGTGAAGGCCACCGGGCACGTCGCCAAGTTGCGCCGCGACCTGTCCGTCTGACCGCGAAAGCCCCGAATCCCGGCCCTGATTCGGGCCGGGATTCCTAGCGAGAGTCTCAGGAGAAGGAAGCCGCTACACCTTCGGCAGCGCCTGTGCGGCCCACTGGAGCATCATCCGCCAGTGGTTGTCCCACCAGGAGGAGAACTCGGTCGTGTCCAATGGCGGGGGCGCGAGTTCGCCCGGGAACAGCCCGGATTCGGTGGGTGCGCCGACCGTGTGGGTCGGGGCCGGGATGATCGACTCCGGATTCGAGGCGACCTCCGGCTCCGGGCGGGCCTTGATCAGCGGCCTGGGTTTCCCGCCGGTCCGCGGGTTGTCGGCGCGCGGACCCCAGTTCAGCGTGGCCGGATCGATGGTCACCATATCGCTGGGCTGCAGTTCGGGCGTGGGCTGACCATGGGCGGGCTGATCGTAGTTCGGTGTCACCCCGTCCGTTGGATCGACCGGGCCGACCGGCAGCCCGTCGACGAAGGGACCGCCGGTTCCGACCTCGGTTGTGGCGGGCGCCGGTGCCTCGCCGGCCGGATGCTCGGCAGCGTTGCGCGGGTCGGCGGAGACCCGGGAATCGATGAGCATCGGGGCCGGAACCCTCTTGGAATCACTGCCCGAGGTATAGATCCCGGCCGCCACCAGACCGCCGGCCAGCACGCCGGCCGCCGCGAACAGGGCCGCGGTGCCGCGGACGCGGCGGATCCGGTCGGCGGCCTCGCCCGCGAACTCGGCCTCGGGCAGGGCGGCCAAGGCCGCGCCGATGGCCGGTGCGGCCGCCGCCACCGAGCACGGGATGACCGGTGCGCCGAAGCCCGACTCCAGGGCGGCCACCACCGCGGGTTCGGTTGCGGCCGAACCGATCAGCACCACCGCGTCCGGCTTCACACCCGCCGCGTCGAACTGGTCCCAGGCGGCGGTGACGGCTGTGCGGATGGCCTCCTCGGTGGCCGCGCCACCGGTGAGCGTCACCGCGGCGAGCACTCGGCTGCGTTCGGGCGAGATCAGCGAGAAGGCCTGGAAGCCGGGCACCACCTCGCAGATGGCGAGATCCTCGAATTCATCTACCCAGGTCATGGCGCGCGCCATCGCGAGATGCGCGGCCTTGGCCGACACCAGGGAGGCGTCGCGCCAGGAGCCGGCGGCCAGCTTGGTGACGATCGCGCGGCGCTCGGCGGCATCCCGGTAGGCGACCGCCGCGCCGAGAATCTCACGGCCCGTACCGATCCGGTCGGCGATGTCCTCCAGCGCCGACTCCACCGCGACCGCCAGGTCGGCCTTCGTATCTCCGGTGATCGGTTCGACACGCTCGAGCACCACGCGCTCGGACACCTTGTCGCCGTCTTCGGTGAGGGCCACTGCACGCACCGTGCCGCGCTCGGTCGCGACGCCGATGGTCACCGCGGAACGAACAGGGGTAGAAGCAACCACAATCAGCCTTCCAACGTCGACGTACTGGCGGACGGACAGTCGATATGCGCCGGCAGAGATCCGCAGCTGGGAGGCAGCTGCGATGGGTGTTCGGAGCCGAACGCGGCGTGGATGGGTGGGATGCGATGACACACGAAGTACCGCAGCGTGTCATGCGCGTGTCGCTACCCGTAGGCTGTTCATCGTGGAAGCACGCACGGGAACCGGGTCGACGCGACGACCGGACCCTGCGTTGGAGCTGCAGGACGATCCACAGGAGCTGATGCCCCGTCGCCGCCCGACGCAGGAACGATCAAAACGCAAGTTCGACGCCCTGCTGCAGGCATCCCGGGAATTACTCGTCGAGGTCGGCTTCGAATCGTTCACCTGCGAAGAGGTCGCGGCCCGCGCGGAAGTGCCGATCGGCACCCTCTACCAGTTCTTCGCCAACAAGTACGTCATCGTCTGCGAGCTGAATCGCCAAGACCTGGTGGCGGTTTCGCAGGAACTGGCCGATTTCCACGGCGAGATCCCGTCCATGGACTGGCTGCGGCACATGACGCAGCTGGTCGATCACCTGGCCGATCTGTGGATGACCGACCCGTCACGGCGCGAGGTGTGGCTGGCCATGCAGTCCACCCCGTCCACGCGTGCGACCGGCGCGATCCACGAAAAGGAGTTCGCCGAAGCGGTTTCGCAGATGCTGCGCCCGCTCATGCCGCGCACCCCGCGCGGCCGCCGCTCCATGATGGCGCAGGTGCTGGTGCACGTCGTGTACTCGATGCTGAACTTCTCGGTGCAAGACGGGCTCAGCCATGAGGACGCCGTCGCCGAGCTCAAGCGCCTCATGGTGGCGTATCTGCTGATCGCGGAAAAGGAATCGCGCTCCGGCGGGCAGCGCACCACCTTCGATCCGGAGTAACCGCGACCCTCCCCTGCGGATCAGTCGCGCATCAGATCGGCCAGTTCGCCCGGATCCTCAAGCACCACCATGGCGGCGGCGGTGTCGCCATCGTGGGTGAGTGACAGGTGAACTCGCACCCGGGGCAGGAATTCCGCTGCCAGCCCGTGCAATTTGATGCTGGGCCGTCCCCAGGCGTCGTTCACGACCTCGATCAACGGGTACGGGTTGTCCCCGATCTGCGGGCTGCGGGCGAAGCGAGAGGTCGCCCACGCCTTGATGACCGCTTCCTTGGCGGCCCACCGGATGGCGTAGCTCCGGGCCGGGTCGGTGCCCTTGCTTTGGCAGTAGCGCCGTTCCCCAGCGGTGAAACTTTCCCGGAGCATGGTGGTTCCGGTGCGTTCCAGTTGTTCGGCGAACTCGGAGATGGTGACCAAGTCCAGGCCGATACCCAGGATCGTCACAGTGCGGGACTCCTAGATTCCTTGTGCGTGCAGTCGAATTGGCTGCGAACATACCAGCGGACCTACGGCACCGTAGGCTCCCTCGAACACATGTCCCAGTCGTCGCAGTGCCATGTGGTCCGCTCGCGGACATGGAAACAGCGGGCTCGCGCCGGGCACTCCAGGAGCGCCGACGCGAGCCCGCCGTGTCAGACCTGCCGGGGGCTACTTACCGACAGGCCGGTCTCTGTGGCCTACTGGCAGGCCGGTCCCTTCGGCACCGCCACGTAGACGGCGTCGGCGCCGAGCCGGGCCTGCTGCGACAGCAGCATGTCGGCTTCCAGCTGCCGGGACTGCTTGGCCGGGGTGCCGTCGCCGCCGAGGCGGCGGTCGGCGGGCCGCTCGTACATCGGGGCGCCGCCGCACATGGCCTCGGCGAAGCGCTGACGGCCGGCCAGCTGCCGCTCCTCGGCCTTGCGCTGGTACGCCTCCCGCTGCTCGGCGTCGGCGATGGCCTCGACGAACGCCTGCGGGTGCACGATGGCCAGCAGGCCGGACACGTGCCCGAAGCCGAGCGAGGTGACCAGACCGGCCTTGAGCGGGAAGCGATCTCCCACCGCGAGCGGCTCGCGCAGCCACACCAGGTGCGGGTACTGGGCCATCTTCTCGTCCACGCAGTCGAGGCTGCGGTTGGGCGGGATGACGCCCTGCTCGAGCACCTGGCACAGGCCGATCATCTGGAACGCCGCCGCGCCGCCCTTCGCGTGACCGGTGAGGGTCTTCTGCGAAATCACGAACAGCGGAGCGCCTTCCGAGCGGCCGATGGCGGTGGCCAGACGCTCGTGCAGCTCGGATTCGTTGGGATCGTTTGCCGCGGTGGAGGTGTCGTGCTTGGAGATCACCGCGATCTCGTCCGGGGTGACGCCGAGCTTGGCGAGTTCCTTGGCCAGCTTGGACTCCGGGCCACCGCGACCCGCGCCCAGGGCGCCCAGGCCCGGAGCCGGAATCGAGGTGTGCACGCCGTCGGCGAAGGACTGCGCGTAGGCGACGACGCCCAGCACCGGCAGGCCCATCTCCAGCGCCACCGAGCCGCGGGCCAGCAATACCGTTCCGCCACCCTGTGATTCGACGAAGCCGCCGCGGCGGCGGTCGTTGGCGCGGGAGAAGTAACGGTCGCTGATGCCCTTGGCGGACATGACGGCCGAGTCGGCGGTGGCGGACATGTCGCCGAAGCCCACGATGCCCTCGATGCCGAGGTCGTCGTAGCCGCCCGCGACCACCAGGTCGGCCTTGCCGAGCCGGATCTTGTCCACGCCCTCCTCGACGGAGACCGCCGCGGTCGCGCAGGCCGCGACCGGGTGGATCATGCCGCCGTAGGAGCCGACGTAGCTCTGAACCACGTGCGCCAGAGCGACGTTGGGCAGCGCCTCCTGGAGGATGTCGTTGGCCCGCGGCTCACCGAGCAGGTTGTCGATGTAGAGCGAGCGCATGGACGACATGCCGCCCATACCGGTGCCCTGGGTGTTGGCGACCATGGCGGGGTGCACCCAGCTCATGAGTTCCGCCGGGCTGAAGCCCGAGCCCAGGAAGGCGTCCACGGTGCAGACGATGTTCCACAGCGCCACCCGGTCGATGGAGCCGGCCATATCGGCGGAGATGCCCCACCTGGTCGGATCCCAGCCGGTCGGGATCTGACCGCCGACGGTGCGCGACAGCTTGGCCTTGCGCGGCACGCGAATCTCGGTGCCCGCCTTGCGGGTCACCTGCCAGTCGTCCGTGCCCGCGACCGGGGTGACGACCGTCTGCTCCGGGTTGGCGGCGAAGAAGGCCCGCGCCTCGGCCTCGCTGTTGACCACGAAGGTGAGGTCCTTGTCCAGGAACACCGAGGTGAGCAGCGGGGCCGCATTGTCGACCATGGCGCCGTCGTCGCCGTAGCGGCGCACGCCGCAACGCTCCACCACGGCGTCGTGGTAGCGGTCGGCCAGCTCGGATTCCTCGACGTACTCACCGGATTCGGTGTCGTACCAGCCGGGCTTGGGGTCGTTCTCCCAGGTGACCAGGCCGGTGGTCCAGGCCAGCTCCAGCACACCCGCGGCGGAGAGCTGGTCGGAGACCTCGATCTCGAAGCGGGTGCGCGCCGAACCGTAGGGGCCGAGCTCGCCGGCGCCGACGATGACGACCATGTCGTCGAGATCGGCTGTGACCGAACCCCATTCGGGGGTGGGCAGCTTGGAGCTCAGGGTCGGCGGGGCGGGCAGGGCCGAGATGGTCGCGCCGTCACCGCCTTCCGACTCGTCGGCGGTGGCCTCGGCCTGCTCACGGGCTTCACGGGCCAGCTCCGGCAGATCCAGCTTGGCTCCGGCGAGACCGCCGGTCAGGTCGATCTGCTGCGGTCCGGCCGCGGTCACGATGCGGGCCCGCGAGGTGCACCACTTGAGCAGCTCGTCGGCCATCTGCAGGGTGGACCAGGTGTGCACGCCCGCCTTCTCGACGGCCGTGACCAGCGGGTCGTTGCCGCCCATGAGGCCGGTGCCGCGCACCCAGCCGATCAGCGCGTGCACCAGGGTGACCCGCTCCGACCAGGACTTCTCCGCGCGCCACTTGGCGACGATGGCGTCCAGGGCGGCCTTGGACTCACCGTAGGCGCCGTCCCCGCCGAACATGCCGCGGTTGGGCGAACCCGGCAGCACCACATGCAGTTTCGCGTCCACGTCGTGGTCGGCGCCCAGCTTGGACAGGCCGCCGATGAGACGCTCCACCGACCACAGCAGCACCCGCATCTCCATTTCGGCGCGGGCGCCGGCGTCGGAGAGGTCACCGGCCACGCGCGGCGCGGCGAAGGGCAGCAGCAGGGTGGGGGTCATCGCCTCCTTGACGAGAACCTTGGCGCCACCGGCATTGTCGACCTGCTCGTTGCCGACCCAGTCGATGAGCGCGTCGATATCGGTGTAGGAGGCCATGTTCGCCGGGACCACCCACAGGGCGGCACCCTTGCGGGCGTTCTCGCGGTAGAGCTGCTTGTAGAAGCCCAGGCGCTCGTCGTCCAGCTTGGAGGTGGTGACCACGACCGTGGCGCCACCCGCGAGCAGCCGGCCGGTGGCCGCCGCCGCGATGGAACCCTTACTGGCACCGGTGATCACGGCGATGTCGGAGGACCAGACGCCGGGATCCGCGCTGCTGAGGGCGGCTTCGGCGATCGCGCCGTAGACGCCGGCCAGCACCGAGCGGGCCTCCTTCATGGCGCGGTTGCGCCACCAGGTGGCCTGCGCGGCAACGGCTTCACCGGCGCCGACGTAGCCGTCCACCACCGGTTCTGCCGGCAGCGAGCCGTCGTTGCCGAACCACAGGCGGGCGAGATCCTCACGGGCGCTGGCCCACCGGTCGTCGATGAGCACGGCCTTGCGGGCATCGAAGGCGGGCGCGACCAGTCGCGGCCAGTCCGAACCCAGTTCGGCCGAGACCAGATCCACCAGGGTGTCCTCGGTGGCCTCCGGCGCGGACGCCTGCTCGGCGTGGCCCAGGGACTCCAGGATCACCCGGGCGGCCTGCGCCAGCACGCCGTCGCGGCCGGTGATCTGCTCGGTGAACTCGCCCAGCACTGCCGCGTCGACGGTCGCGCCGCCACCGCCGCCGGCGGACGGCATGGAGACCGCGACTCCGCGGCGCAGCGCCACGGCCTGCACGGCGGCGTCGATGGCGGAGTCCACGGACGCGCCATCGGAGAGGCCGCCGGAGACCAGGCCGCCCAGGTCGCCACCGCGGACCGACTGGCCCTCACGGGTGCCGAGCGAAACCTCGGCGGTGACGTGGCTGGCCCAGCCGTCGCCCAGACCCCAGACCTTCTTGACGCGGTCGCCGATGGCGGCGGGCCGCTTGCCGGAGGGGCCGAAGACCTTGCGCAGATGGTCGCCGATGGCGTCGGAGAGCACCGAGCCGAACGGCTTGTAGGTGCGGGCCAGGCGGTCGACCGTGCCGGACAGCGCGCCCATGTCGGCGTCGGCGGCACCGTCGATGGCACCGAGCGAGAGCTCCGCGCCGAGGTCGACGAGCAGCTGGTTGCGGCGCGAGGACACGCCGTCGCACAGGCCCTCGATGGTGTCCACCGGGCCGATCTGGTCCATACGCAGCTTGGTCCACAGCGCGATGAGCACGCGGGTGGCGTCGGCGGCGGAGAACGCGATGTCGTCCGGGGTGGGGCCACCGGTCGGCACGGCCACTGGGGCCGGGGCGGCAGCGGCGGCGGGAGCCGGTGCGGCGGACGCGGTCTCGGCGGGAGTCTCCTCCGGCTCCTCCACCGGCGCGGGATCGGTGTCGGTCGAGTAGACGACGCCGCGCTCGCGTTCGATGTTCAGCACCTCGACCACGGCGCTGCCGAACTGCGGCAGCTTCAGCGTGTTGGACGCCAGGTTCGCGACGGTCGGCGTTGCGGCCAAACCGATTTCGACGAACCGCTCGACGCCGACGCCACCGTGCTCGACATCGGTGAACAGCAGGTCCTGGGTCTCGATCCAGCGAACCGGGCTGGCGAATTGCCAGGCCAGCAGCTCGACCAGAACCACGCGGCACAGCTCGACCTGCTTGGCGGACCACTCGTCCCAGTTCGCCAGCACCTCCGCGAGAGGCTCGGACGGCACCAGATCGGCGATCTCCTGGACGTATTCGCGCTCCAGGTTGAACACGCGCGGCACCAGGTTCGGGATGTAACGGCCGATGAGCAGGCTCGGGTCCAGGTCCTGCGGCAGCAGCTCCAGCAGCTTGACGCGGAATTCCGGCACACCGGCGCGCAACACGGTGGAGTGGAACGGCACGTCGATACCCGGGATGAGCACGAACGCCCGCTTGCCGCCGGTCTCGGCGCGCAGCCGCTCGATCTCGGTCTCGAGCGCCTCCATGCCCTTCACGGTGCCCGCGATGGCGTACTGCGCGCCGCGCAGGTTCAGGTTGACGACCTCGAGGAATTCCCCGGCCTGCTCGCCGAGGCCCTTCACCCAGCCGATGACCTGGTCGTCGGCAATACCGATCTGCGAGGGCCGGATGGCCGCCATGCGGTAGTTGCTGCGGCCCTGGGCATCCCGGGGCACCAGCTCGTGCATGGCCGAGCCGCGCTGGAACACCACCTCGAGCACCGCGTTCAAGGGCAGCACGCCCGCGGCGGCCGACAGCGCGTTGTACTCACCGACCGAGTGGCCCGCGAGCATCGCGCCCTCGATGAAGGCGCCGGCCTCACGCAGCTCCGCGACCTGGGCCACACCAAGGGTGGCCATGGCCACCTGGGTGAACTGGGTCAGGTGCAGCACGCCCTGCGGGTGGCGGTATTCCACGCCGCGCGCCTTGAGGTAGGTCGGGTTGTCGCGCACCACAGCGAGAATCGAGAAGCCGAGGGCCTCACGGGTGTGCTTGTCGGCGCGATCCCAGATGTCCTTGGCGGCCTTGGACCGCGTCCGGGCTTCCAGACCCATCCCCTTGGCCTGAATGCCCTGTCCCGGGAAGGCGTAGACCGTCTTCGGCGGCGCGATGCGGCCGGTGGCGGTCATCACCAGGTTGCCGTCGATGCGGCAGGAGACCTCGACGATCTCCGAACCCCGGTCCACCGCAACGCGTTCCACGCGGACATCGATCTTGGCGCCGAGCCGGACCATCCCCAGGAAACGAGTGGTCCAGGCGGTGATGGTGCGCGGCGGCACCTTGTCGCTCAGATCGATGGCCGAGACGGCGTGCTGCGCGGCGGCCGACAGCCACATGCCGTGCACGATCGGGTTGCCCAGACCGGCCAGCTTCGCGGCGTTGTCGGAGGTGTGGATCGGGTTGAAGTCACCCGAGACCTGTGCGAAGGCGCCCATGGCGCGCGGCGCGACCAGGGCCACGTCGCGCCGGCGGCGACGCGGGGTGTCGGAGGCGCCCTCGGACAGCGAGCCCGCGGCGCGCGGCGGGTCGGCCAGCTCGGCCCGGCCGGTGCGGCCGCGAATGGCGAAGCGCTCCACCAGTTTCGCGACGGCCGGGGTCTCCAGGCCGTGGTCGCGCATGACACCGACGGTGACCTCGACCTCGACCACGCGGCCCAGGTCGGTGTCGAGCACCTCGGCGGATTCGGCGCGGACGGCGAGCACCGCGTGCTCGGCGGGCAGCTCGCCCAGCAGCTCGATCTGGTGGTCCAGGTGGACCAGGTCCAGCATGCCCTCGATGACGCTCTGCGCGTCGGCGGTGCGGGTGGCGCCCAGGACCGCGAAAACAGCGGGCCAGCAGGCGCCGACGAGCACGTCGGGGGCGGTGCGGCCGATGGTGCTCAGGTTGTCGGGCAGGCCCGCGCCGGTGACACCGGCGTGGTCGGCGATCAGGTCCGGGCTCCAGGCCAGGTTGACGTGCGCCACCTGGGTGCCGTCGACGGCCTTGACCTCGGGCAGCGACTGGCCGGCGGCGACGGCCAGCAGCGCCGACATGGCGGCCTCGGCGTCGGTGTCCGTGATGACCGGCGCGCCACCGCTGTACACGGAGGCCGGGACGGTGATGCGAATGCGGACGGCATCCTTGCCCAGCAGCGGGACGGTCAATTCCACGTAGGCGGAATCGGATTCGGGGCCTTCGGTGGCGGACAGGGTGGAGCCGGTGCGCGGGTGCTTGGCGCCCTTGCCGTTCATCTCCCACTCGTCCAGGTCGCCCAGGCGGTGAATGGGGTTGACGGTGGTGCGGCCGGCCCACTGCACGTCGGGGGCGGCGAGCACGATGTCGAGCAGGCCGTTGGCGACCTCGGCGCGGCGGCGGCCGTCCACGGCGGCCGGGACGACGCCCTCGCGCACCAGGGAGTAGGCGGTGTTCTGCTCGAAGCGGTCCAGCAGCTCACCGACCGGCTCGTCGACGCGGGTGATGCCCGCGACGGCGACGGTGCCGGGGATGATGCAGACCTGGTCGGCGGTGTAGCGCGGATCGTGGGCCTGCCACAGCGAATCCGAGCGCCACCAGCGGCGCACGTCCTGGTCGACGACCGGGACGAAGTTGACCGGCTTGCCGGGGGTCTTGCACAGCGCGACGAAGAACGGGACGTCGGCGGGGTGCAGCACGGTGCCGGCGGCGGCCGGGTACTGCTCCTTCAGGGTGCAGATGGCCTGGACCGGGGTCTCGAAGGCGGAGTCGTCGGCGAAAAGGGTTGCGATTTCACCACGGTCGGCCGGGTTGAGGCGGGATTCGGTGCGGCGCACCATCTCCGCGAACCGGTCGCGCCAGGTGATGTCCAGCCATACCGAGCGGGTGGCGTCGACGATGGCGTCGGAGAAGTCGGCGCCGCAGTCGAAGTCCTTGCGGCGGTCCAGGCCGACGGCCAGCTCGACGTAGCGCTCCAGCCACTCCAGGTAGGTCATGGTGGCGACGTCGCCGAAGTACGGCTTCGCGGTGGCGTCGAGGGCCGCGATGATCTCGGCGCGGCGGGCGGCCACGGCCTCGGCGTCACCGGCGACCTCGTCCAGCAGGCGGCCGGTGCGGGAGGCGGCATTGTCGATCTCGTGGATGTCCGCGCCCAATTGGCTACGGCCGGAAGCCATGCCGCCGACCGCGGTGCCCGCGCCGACCCAGTCGGGGGTGCCGGGGGTGTCGACCAGCAGCTGCTTCACCTCGGGGGCGGTGGTGGCCTCGAGGGTGGCCATGGCGGCGGTGCCGACCAGGACGCCGTCCAGCGGCATGGCCGGGTAGCCGTGCTGCTGCGACCATTCGCCGGTGAGGTATTCGGTGGCGCGCTCGGGAGTGCCGATACCGCCGCCGACGCAGACGATCACGTTCTCGCGGCCACGCAGTTCGGCGTAGGTCGCGAGCAGCAGGTCGTCGAGGTCTTCCCAGGAGTGGTGGCCACCGGCGCGGCCGCCCTCGATGTGCATGATCACCGGGTACGACGGCACGGCGTCGGCGATGCGCAGCACGGCGCGGATCTGGGCCACGGTGCCGGGCTTGAAGGCCACGTGGGTGATGCCGACCTCGGACAGCTCCTCGATGAGGGCGACGGCCTCTTCGAGTTCCGGGATGCCGGCGGTGACGATGACGCCGTCCAGCGGGGCGCCGGCGCTGCGGGCGCGCTGCACCAGGCGCTTGCCGCCCAGCTGCAGCTTCCACAGGTACGGGTCCAGGAACAGCGAGTTGAACTGCACCGCGCGGCCGGGCTGCAGCAGCTGCTTCAGCTCCTCGACCCGGTCGGCGAAGATCTGCTCGGTGACCTGACCGCCACCGGCCAGCTCGGCCCAGTGGCCCGCATTGGCCGCGGCCGCAACGATTTTCGCATCGACGGTGGTGGGGGTCATGCCCGCCAGCAGGATGGGCGAGCGGCCGGTGAGGCGGGTGAACGCGGTCTCGACCACGATGCGGCCGTTGGGCAGGCGAATCGGCTTGGGCGCGAATTCGCTCCACGCCGGGGCGACCTCGGGGGCCGCGCCGGGGGTGAACAGGCTGCGCTGGCCCGGGCGGGTGGAGGCGGCGAGCACGCCGACGCCGGTGCCCTTGAGCGAGCCGGCGGTGAGGCGGGTCAGCAGGTCGCCGGGACCGAGGTCCAGGATCCACTGCGCGCCCCGGGAAACGGTGTCGTCGACGGTGCCGACCCAGTCGATCGGGTCGACGAGCACTTCCCGGGCGAGGCGCGCGGCCAGCTCGGTGTCCAGACCGCACTGCTGGGCCCAGCCCTCGACCAGGTCGACGGTCTCGGCCAGCGCCGGGTGGTGGAAGGCCACCTCGACCGGGACGTCCTCGAAGACGGGGGCGAAGACCGCTCCGCCGCGCTTCTTGGCGTCGCGCTCGCCGGCCTGCTCGGCATTGATCTCGGCGGCACGCTGGCGGACGCGGTCGAGCTGGCCGACCGGACCGCTCAGCACGGCGCGGCGGCGGCCGTTGCGAATGGACAGCACGGCGGCCTTCTCCGGCGCGACACCGGCCATGACCTCGGCGACAACGGCTTCCAGGACCTCGGGGTCGACATTGGAGACGGCGACCATGGGGGACTTCTCCCCCACCGGCAGCAGACCGCGGCGGCGGGCGACCAGGCCGGCTGCGGCGCCGATCATCTGGGCGATGGCCAGCAGTTCGGCGTCACGCTGCCCGTGCGCCTCGGCGGCGGCTGCTGCGATGCGGCCCTGCGAGTGGCCGATGACGGCGGCGGGCGCGTGCGCGACGATGTCGAGGCCCTGCAGGCGCAGCGCGCGCAGCGCGGCGACCTGGGTCAGGAACACACCCGGCATCGAGACGGCGGCGGAGCGCAACACCTGCGCTGACGGCGCTCCCGACACCTCCCCCTGCTCCGGGTCTGCGATCTCTTCTTCCAGCATCCATGCGATGGGGTCGAAACCGACCGGCCGGACCACGAGCAGCTGCGCCGCGATCGGTTCCAGCGTGACGGCGGCCTCGTTGACCAGCGCCGTCAGCTCGGGCTCCAGGGCGGAATCCCGCCCGATCTCCTCGAGCTCGGTGAGCCACTGCGCGCCCTGCCCGCCGAATGCGAGAGCGTACGGCGCGCCCCCCAGCAACCGGTCCAGCAGTGACGACCTGACACCACTCTCCCGTGACTTCCCCGCCGCCCTGGCCTTCGATCCGGTTCCGGTGCTCTCGTTGATCGTCAAGACGTTCGACTTCCTTCTCCTGGCGGCCAGCCTCCAAGGACTGGGCCGCGCTCACGGTGCGCAGGTATCCCTCCGGCCCGCAGGCCCTGGTAGAAGCCGAGGATGGCACAAAATCATGAGGATCTCCTCATGTTTGGTCACCAACCGGGTACTTACTGGGCAGTTTTTCCGTACGGTCGTACCAGAATGGCGCGAAACATGACCCTCCCTCATGTTTGAAGCCGCTGGTTGGCTCGGTTACGTTCGTGTAGGAAATGTGAGGCTTCCTCACATTGAGGTTTATCAAATCGTTATAATCCCTGGTGAGGTTACCGACCAGTACGCCACACCCGCCCGGTGCTTCGCGATCCCCGTTAGACCCGGTAAAGTTTGGACGGTCGTACCGTTAGCGCGAGTGGCGAAATTGGCATACGCGCCAGATTTAGGTTCTGGTGTCCTAGGACGTGCGGGTTCAAGTCCCGCCTCGCGCACAGCAGCGTGGCATTCGTGCCACGTATGACCAACCCGGTGTTGGAGTGCCCTCGCACACCGGAAGGCTAGCCAGTGGCTATCGCTGAACCCCGCCGAAGACCTTTGGCGCGCTTGCCATATTCCACCTACCACGTCGCCTGCCCGGACCAGGGCCGTAGATGACGATGTTTCTACGGGATGGTCAGGGCTTCTTCTGGATGCCCTATCGACTGCGGCGCCGGCCTTTTCATCGTCACCCGACCAGGGGCCGGCACATCGGACCGATGAAGATCCGGGCTAAAGGGTGCTGTCGAGGTCATCGGCGGCATCCAGAAGCGCTGCCGCGATGCGGCGGGCCTCAGGGCCGGTGAGCTCCGTTGTTTCGCCCTCGCGCACCGTCAGGGCCACAGCCAGTCGGCGATCGAAACGGGTGTCTTTGGCGCACAACCGTACTCGGACTCTGCTACCGGAGAGTTGCGGTCCTATCACCGGCACCGTCCACGGCCGACTGCTGTGCCACTGTTCGGCCTTCGGATCCATCGCCTCGTCGTGCTGTCGACACCACGGAGGGCAGGGATGGGCCTGCAGCAGGCCATCGGCCAGAATTCGGGAGTCCCATAAATCCCCGCCGGCCACGAGAGCTCCGGCAAGCTGCCGTGCCTGTGCGGCGGTCATTTCGGAATGGACGCGGCTCGGCGCAACCAATTCGATCCAGCTGTATCGCAGCCCATGACAGTCGTGAGCGTTCAACTGCACGAACAACACTGGAAGCCCGGACCGCGCTGGTCTCTCGAGAAGCACCGGCCGCTCCCGGCCGCAATGGTGACAGCCATCGCCCGGTGCGAACGGATCCGGGTCGTCGTGCTCTACGCACCACGCCGGACACGGCAAAACCGCGGACATCCCTTACCAATCCCTGTGCACGCCCTGCTGCGGGGGCTGCGCCCCCTTCGCGCAGCCCCCGCAGCGGGGTCCCCGGCCTCCTCCTGCGAGGCGGGGAAACCGTCGGGCTCCGCACTATTCAGGGTGCTTCCGATATACGCCGGAGCCGAATGCAACTACTCACCGATTCTGAGGTTGGTGTCCGAGGAGCCGGTGCGAGGGAAATCAGAACACGCCTGGATTGCGCCGGTAAAGACGCCGGGCGCACGCTGGCCAGAGGTACCTCTGGCCAGTGGTCGATGCGACATGGGCGGGACCCGCGCTCCCACTTGGATTTCCGGTGTGCATGGGTTCAAACTCATTCGGGCCGTATCGCTTCCCGGAGAGTATCCTGCTCGCCGTGAACGCTGGCTACACCGCACCGGGGGGAACCGAGGTTGACCAGTTGCTGGCCCCCAACCTCGGTGACTTTGTCCGGACCCACCGCACGACTCCGAGGCACCCGGACCATCCCCGCGGCTTCAGCCGTCCGGCACTGGCCAGTCTCTGTGACGTCAGCGCCAGTTATATAGCTCAGATCGAGCAGCGCGAGAAGACCTCACCAAGTCCCGAAGTGGTGGACGCGATTGCCCGCGCACTGCGGCTGACGCCCGCCGAACGGCAGCATATGCACAATCTCGCGGCACCCAAGACTCCGGGCCCGCGTACTCACACTCCGATGCCGGTCGCCGAGATGCGTGAACTGATCTCCGACGATCTACGCGCTGCCGCCGACGGCCTGATCCCGCATCTGTCGGGGTATGTCGACGAGCGATGGAATGTGTTGTGGACCAACGAAGCCTACGACCGCGCGTATCCACAGCTGTCGGAAGTGGAGAATATTCTGGTCTGGTTCTTCCTGGTCCCGGAGTCGCATCAGGTAATGATCGAATGGGAGGACGAAGCCCGGCTGACCGTGAACTGGTTCAGATGGCACATGGGCAGGTACCAGAATCCACAGTGGGCTCTGGATCTGCTCGACAGGCTCAGCTCATGCGCGGCCTTCCGGGCAATATATCTGGCCGAGCACGTCGACTTCGAACGCCACCAGCCCCTGATGCACCTGCGTGACCCGGCTACCAGAGAGCCCTACAGTGTGCGGGTCCGGATTACCGATGTGCCCAGCGTAGATGCACCGTTTCAGTGGTTCATCGGCATGCGCCAGCCGTTCAGCGGGCCGTCGAGTTTGCTAACCGACTGAGAAATCCGCCGATCGCATCGTTGACCAGATCCGGGGCCGTCCAATTGGCTGCGTGGCCGGCGCCGGGAACCGTCGTCACGGGACCGGACCCGGCCAGTCCGGCAGCCAATGCATCGGACTTGCCGGCGGTGCTGGAGGCGTCGAATTCGCCGCGCAAAACCATTGCGGGACAAGTGATCTCGCTCAACCGGTCAACGACGGACTCCCGTTCGGTCAAGCAGGCGGCCGCCTGAATGATCGCTGAACGGTCACTGGCCGCCCATTTGGCGCGCCACGGCGCCTGATCGGCAGCCGTGCCGCCGATCAGCTGTGGCGCCAATCCGTCCGCCAGCATTGCCAGTGGCACTTCAGGATTCGTCCAGGCGTCGAACAGCTCGCGATACTCGGCCTTCTGCTCGTCGGGCGAGTCACCGGCCTCCGTGTCGAGCAGGATCAGTGCCTCCACGCGCTCCGGTGCGAGCAGCGCGGCTCGTAGCGCCGTGTATCCGCCCTGGGACATTCCCCCCAGGACCGCGCGGTCCACGCCGGCCGCGTCCATCACGGCCAGCAGGTCGCGCGCCGAATCCCAATAGTTGAAAGACCGATTCGGCTCTGTAGCAGTGCCACCGTGCCCCCGGGCATCCCAGCACAGCACCCGAAAACCCTTCGCTTCCAGATACTCCACCTGCGGTGCGAACATCGACAGGTCCATGAAGAACCCATGACTCAACACAACGACCGAGCTGCTGTGATCACCGGAGTCGGTGTAGAAGATGCGAGCCCCATCGGTACTGACGTACGGCATTGGCGTAGCGTAACCGCGCTTTCTGCCTACTGTCGCGGCCCGAGCACACTCTGTCCAGAGGTGGATCCGGCCGGACAGCATGGCGAAATCCGCAATAGCGCAGGTCAACTCAGAAGTACCAGGGGTAGGGCTTCCAGTCGGGTTCGCGCTTTTCGAGGAAGGCGTCGCGGCCCTCGACCGCTTCGTCGGTCATGTAGGCCAGGCGGGTCGCTTCACCGGCGAAGAGTTGCTGGCCGACCAGTCCGTC
>NZ_JBSGCB010000045.1:0-81083 GCF_053601595.1 Nocardia sp. NPDC004711
AGAATCGGAACCAAATTTCAAAATTTGGCACTGACATTCATCGACACACTATTGAGTTCTCAAAGAACACACGCACACACGATCTCCCGGGCTCTTAGTCCCGCTCGTTCGTGAGGCAACTTTTACAGCTTAGCCCCGTCCGCACGGCAGAACCAAATCTGCTGGTTGGCTGGGAGCTAGTGTGATCATCAGGCGAAGCTCGTCTCACCGGAGTCGGTGTCCGTGTCGCTCTGACCTGGAATAAGTTACGTGTTGGTTGTTCGCATGTCAAATCGCCTGTTCAGGACGGGTTTTCGCGAACCCGTCCCGACACCGGCTGTTCAGTCCGCGGTTCCGACGCGTTCGATCCGCGCTCCGAGCGAGCGCAGGTTCTCCACGAAATCCGGGTAGCCACGGTCGATGTGGAAGACATCGTGGACCTCGGTGACACCGTCGGCGACCAGACCCGCGAGCACCAGACCCGCGCCGGCGCGAATGTCCGACGACCACACCGGCGCCGAGGACAGTCGCGGAATCCCCCGCACCACAGCGTGATGCCCGTCGGTGCGGGCATCCGCGCCCAGGCGGATCATCTCTTCGACGAAGCGGAAGCGCGCTTCGAAAATGTTCTCGGTGATCATCGAAGTGCCGTCGGCGATCGCGGCCAGGCCGATGGCCATCGGCTGCAGATCGGTCGGGAACCCGGGGAACGGCAGGGTCGAGAAGTTCACGGCGCGAGGGCGATCCGCCTGCACCACGCGAAAACCATCCGGTTCGAACGAGATTCGCGCGCCCGCGGAGCGCAGCTTGTCCAGCACCAGGGACAGGTGCTTGGGGTTGATGCCGGTCACCCGCACGTCGCCGGTGGTCATGGCGGCGGCGATACCCCAGGTCGCGGCGACGATGCGATCGCCGATCACCCGGTGGGTGGTCGGCGAGAGCTTGTCCACGCCCTCGATGGTCAGCACCGAGGTGCCCGCGCCGGAGATCTTCGCGCCCATCCGCGCCAGCATGTTGCAGAGATCCACGATCTCCGGTTCCCGCGCGGCATTGTCGATGACCGTCTCCCCCTCGGCCAGCACCGCGGCCATCAGGATGTTCTCGGTCGCGCCGACCGACGGGAAGTCCAGGCGAATCCGGGCGCCCTGCAGCTCCTCCGCGCGCGCCACCAGGCAGCCGTGCTCGATCTCGGAGGTCGCGCCCAGCAGTCGCAGACCGGCCTGATGCATATCCAGCGGGCGCGAACCGATGGCATCACCGCCCGGGAGCGCCACCACGGCCCGCTTGCAGCGCGCCATCAGCGGACCCAGCACACACACCGAGGCACGGAACTGGGTGACGGCCGGGAAGTCCGCGTGGTATTTCGGTTCCGGCGGCGTCGCGATGGTCACGGTTTCGTGGTCGACGGTGACGTCACATCCGAGACCGCGCAGCACCTCGGCCATGAGCGGCACGTCGAGGATGTCCGGGCAGTTCGTGATGGTGGTCGTCCCCTCGGCCAGCAACGCGGCGGCCATCAGCTTGAGGACGCTGTTCTTCGCGCCGCCTACCGCGACCTCACCGACGAGCCTGCTGCCCCCGGTCACCAGAAACCGTTCACTCACGGGGGTCAGCCTAGTGGTCCTCTCTCGCGCTCGCGGCGTCTCCGCCCGGCCGCCAAAGTATGTCGCCGTCCGGATTGGCGACCCGGCCGAGGATGAACAGCAGGTCGGACAAGCGGTTGAGGTATTTGGCGGGCAGCGCGTTCGTGTCGTCCGGGTGCGCCGCGACCGCGGCCCACGCCGAACGCTCGGCGCGTCGCGCCACGGTGCGGGCGGTGTGCAGCAGTGCCGCCAGCGGTGTACCACCGGGCAGGATGAACGAATTCAACGGCGCCAGAGGCTCATTGAACTCGTCGCACCACTTCTCGAGGCGGTCGATGTAGACCTGGGTGATGCGCAGCGGCGGGTACTTGGGCTCCGCGACAACGGGCGTGGACAGGTCCGCGCCGGCGTCGAACAAATCGTTCTGGATGGAGCGCAGCACACCGAGCATCCGCTCGTCCGGCTGCCCGAGCGCGATGGCGACACCCAGTGCGGCATTGGTTTCGTCACAGTCGGCGTAGGCGATCAGCCGCGGGTCGGTCTTGTCCACCCGCGAGAAATCGCTCAGCCCCGTGGTGCCGTCGTCGCCGGTCCGCGTGTAGATCCGCGTCAAGTGAACGCTCACAGGGTCACACTATCCGGCGCGGCGGCGGCGAATTCGCTCGGAGGGCCTGGATTCCACCCAGGAGAGGAAGGCGGCCATCGCGCCGCGGTCGAGTGCCAGCTCGTAGCTGCCGTCACCGTCGGAGACCTGGACGATGACCTCGTCGGTCATGATGTCGTACTCGTCGTCCTGCGGGGACCGCCGCGGGCCCACCTCGATGGCGAGCCGGCGCATGGTGGAGTCCGGGCCGAGCTTGAGGCTGGAGAGTTTGTAGAAGAGGAGCGTGTCCTCGTCGTAACGGATCAGGCCGTGCCGCCAGCCCCCGCCGTGGCCGCGGGCGGGCAGCACGCGCAGCAGGGCGGCGGTTCCGCCGCGGCGCAGCATCACCAGGCGATATGTCGAGGCCAGGGCCAGGCCGACAAGCAGCAACACCAGAATGATCAGAAGCCACATCCCGGTTTGCAATGCCGCTCCGTCCCTTCACATCCGCGTTGCTGTCGATCACTGACCGGCCGACGGCCGGGCCCCGCTTTCGGTCGATAGTAGCGACCGCGGAAAGACGAAGTCCGGCCATCCACCGAATGTGACATATGCGCTGATCAGCAGGGTGCAGAAGATATATCCGCCCAGGGGGGACAGCTCACCGTAAAAGCACCGGTTCGCCGATGTAGGTCGAGCTGTCGACCTCGGCCGCCACGAACGAGCGCGCCTGGGCGTAGCCGCCGCGCCCGCGTTCACCGCGAAGGTGTCGTCCGGCCAGCTGACGCCGACGTGCGGGCCGGGAACCTTGTTGCAGCCCCGAGGTCGGGACAATGTTGCCGAGCAGATTGTGGCAATGGCGCCGAGCGGGTTGTTCTGCGTCATGTCGGTCGCCTCCCCGCCGCCGTTCATTCCGCCGATATCCCACCTGGCAGCCGACCACAGAGCCGGCGTTCATCGTGGCGCGAGGGCCGAAAACATTCGAATAGCCGGTACTTTGCCCAACGCTTCAGATCACATCCGGGGACCGGCGAAAGCCTCGAGCCACGTTGGGTAACCAAGGTCTCAATTGCGGCACAACGTATCCGAAAACCTCGGCCGCTTACCAGCTCCCGGCGGCAAGAGCCGAACGCGCGACCCGCTGAGCGGGATCAGCAATGGCCGTAAACTGGAACGCGTTCTTATGCTCCGGACAATTGGGATGTCTTGGAAGGAGATTCCGTGGAAATTACCGCTGCGGTGGCCCGGGGAGCGGACGTGCCGTTCTCGATGGAGACCCTCACCCTGGAGGAACCGCGACCGGGCGAGGTGCTGGTGCGCATCGTCGCGTCCGGGGTCTGCCACACCGACCTGGTCACCAAGGGCGTGTTTCCCGCCGATTTGCCGATCGTGCTCGGCCACGAGGGCGCCGGGATCGTCGAGCAGATTGGCTCGGAGGTAACCGGAATCGAAGTCGGTGACCACGTGCTGCTCACCTATGCCAGTTGTGGAACCTGTTCGCGATGCGCCAACGGGCTTCCGCCCTATTGCGAGAATTTCGTCATTCTGAACACCTCGGGCGGACGCGCGGATTTCACATCGCCGCTGAGCAGTAATGGCGAACGCGTGATGGGCGCGTTCTTCGGGCAATCGAGTTTCGCCACCCACACACTGGTGCCGGCGCGCAGTGTCGTAGTGGTCGACAAGGACGTGGACCTGGTGGCCACCTCCCCGTTCGGGTGCGGTGTGCAGACCGGTGCGGGCGCGGTCGCCAATGTCATGAAGCCGGGGCCGAACGACTCGCTGGCCATCTTCGGCGTCGGCGGCGTGGGGATGGCGGCCCTCATGGCGGCCCGTGCCATCGGCGCGGGAACCATTGTCGCCATTGACCTTTCCGCCGATCGGCTGGCCGTGGCCAAGGAGCTCGGCGCGGACGTCACCATCGACGGCGCGGCCGAGGACGTGGTGGCGCAGATCGTCGCGGCGACCAACGGCGGCGCGAACTTCGCGCTCGACACGACCGCCCTCAATGCCGTCATCGCCAAGGGCCTCGAGGCGTTGGCCCCCATGGGCACTCTCGTGCTCGTCGGGCTGGGCGAGGCCAGCATGGACCTCGAAATCGGCCACCTCACCGGCAACGGCAAGGCCGTCCGGGGCTGCATCGAGGGCAGTGGCGATCCGCAGCAATTCATTCCGCAACTGCTGCGGTGGCATGCCGAAGGCAAGTTCCCGATCGAGAAGATCAGCAAGACCTACGCCTTCACCGATATCGACACCGCGGTCGCGGACGCCCACCACGGCACCACGATCAAGCCCATTCTCACCTTCCGGTGAGAACGACATCCTCGCGCCCGGCTGGTGCCGGGCGCGAGTGCGGGTCGGTGTGAACGCGAAAAAGCGGCGGCCCCGGGATTTTCCCTGGGACCGCCGCTCTCGGTTTTCGCGCCGGAAGGCTAGGCAGACGCCGCCTTCTCGACCGCCCGCAGCTGGCCCTGTGCCTTGGCCAGCGCAGCCGGGCTCGCATCCGGGTCGGCGACAACGGCCTTGGCGGCCGCCTCGTCGATATCGAAGGCGAAATCGGCGGATTCGGCCAGCACGCGCACCGAAGTGGCGGTGACCGAGAAGAACCCGCCGTGCACGGCCACGACCACACGCTCGTCGTCGTCGGACACGATGGTCACGGTGCCGGCCTCGACCAGCTGCCCGAGCAGCGGTTCGTGGCCGGCCAGGATGCCGATCTCACCCTCCGTGGTCTGAGCCGAGACGAACTTCGCCCGGCCCGACCACAGCAGCCGCTCGACGGCGACCAGATCAACTGACATATCCGCCATGGTGGACTACTTCCCGGCGATCTTCTTCGCAGCAGCCTCGACGTCGTCCAGGCCACCGCAGGAGTTGAACGCCTGCTCCGGCAGGTGGTCGAACTCGCCCTTGCAGACCCGATCGAAGTCGTCGATGGTCTGCTCCAGCGGCACGACGGAACCCTCCTGGCCGGTGAACTTCTCGGCCACGATGAAGTTCTGGCCCAGGAACTTCTCCAGGCGACGGGCGCGACCGACGAGGACCTTGTCCTCTTCGGAGAGCTCGTCCATACCCAGAATCGCGATGATGTCCTGGAGTTCCTTGTACTTCTGCAGGATTCGCTTGACCTCGTTGGCCACCCGGAAGTGACGCTCGCCGACGATCGAGGCCTCGAGGATTCGCGAGGTCGACGACAGCGGGTCGACGGCCGGGTAGATGCCCTTCTGCGAAATCGGACGCGACAGCTCGGTGGTGGCGTCCAGGTGCGCGAAGGTGGTGGCCGGCGCGGGGTCGGTGTAGTCGTCCGCGGGCACGTAGATCGCCTGCATCGAGGTGATCGAGCGGCCACGGGTCGAGGTGATGCGCTCCTGCAGCTGACCCATCTCGTCCGCCAGGGTCGGCTGGTAACCGACGGCCGAAGGCATACGACCCAGCAGGGTCGAGACCTCGGAACCGGCCTGGGTGAAGCGGAAGATGTTGTCGATGAACAGCAGAACGTCCTGGTTCTGCACGTCGCGGAAGTACTCGGCCATGGTCAGGGCCGAGAGGGCGACGCGCATACGCGTCCCCGGCGGCTCGTCCATCTGGCCGAAGACGAGGGCGGTGTCCTGGAGGACGCCCATCTCTTCCATTTCCAGGTGCAGGTCGGTGCCCTCACGGGTGCGCTCACCGACGCCCGCGAACACGGACGTACCGGAGAACTCACGCGCGATACGGGTGATCATCTCCTGGATCAGCACGGTCTTGCCGACACCGGCACCACCGAACAGACCGATCTTGCCACCCTTCACGTACGGGGTGAGCAGGTCGATGACCTTGATGCCCGTCTCCAGGATCTCGGTCTTGCCCTCGAGCTGGTCGAAGGCGGGCGGCTGGCGGTGGATGCCCCACTGCTCGCCGTCGCGGCCCAGGCCGGGGGTGTCGAGGCAGTCGCCGAGCGCGTTGAACACGTGGCCCTTGACGACGTCACCGACGGGCACCGAGATCGGCTTGCCGGTGTCGCGCACCTCGGCGCCACGGATCAGACCGTCGGTCGGCTGCATCGAGATGGTGCGAACGATGTTGTCGCCCAGGTGCTGCGCGACCTCGAGGGTCAGGGTCTTGGCCACGGACGCGAGCGCGATGTCCACGTTCAGGGCGTTGTACAGGTCGGGAATGGAACCGCGCGGGAACTCGACGTCCACGACGGGTCCGATGACGCGGGCGACACGGCCTGTGCCGACCCGGGTTTCAGTAGCTGCGGTCATTGGTTCTCTTCCTGGGCCTTAGTCGCGGTCCGAGCTCGACGCCAGCGCGTTGGCGCCACCGACGATTTCCGTGATTTCCTGCGTAATCTGTGCCTGGCGCAACGAGTTCGCGGTCCGGGTCAGCGAGTTGACCAGTTCCGTGGCGTTGTCCGTCGCGGCCTTCATGGCGGTGCGGCGCGCAGCCGACTCCGATGCCGCCGCCTCGAGCAGCGACGAGTAGATCCGAGTGTTGACGTACTTCGGCAGCAGCGCGCCCAGCAGGCGATCCGCGTCCGGCTCGAACTCGTACTGGGCGACCGGCTCCGAGACTCCGTCGGTGAAGCTGTCCGGACCGATCTCGAAGTTCTCGTCCACGAACGTCACCTGGATCGGCGCCAGGCGACGCACCTCCGGCTGCTGCGACAGCATCGACACGAAACGCGTGTAGACGATGTGCAGTTCGTCGACGCCGGCCATGGTGCCGGCTCCGTTCGGGGACGCCACCTCACCGTCGGATCCGGCCATGAACGCCTCGACCAGGTGGTTGCACGCGGCGGACGCGTCCACGTAGTTCGGCTGCTGGGAGAAGCCCAGCCAGGAACCGTTCACGGTGCGACGGCGGAAGGTGTAGTACGTCAGGCCCTTCGCGCCCATCACGTACAGCACCGGCTCCTTGCCCTCGGTGCGCAGCGTGGTCATGAGCTCCTCGGCGCGCTTGAGCACGTTGGAGTTGTAACCACCGCACATACCGCGGTCGGAGGTGATGACCAGAACCGCTGCGCGGCGCGGGTTCTCACGCTCGGTGAGCAGCGGGTGGTTGAGATTCCCACTGGCGCTCGCCAATTCGGCGAGCACCTTGGTGATCTCCTCCGCGTAGGGCTTGGCGGCGGCAACGCGGGCCTGCGCCTTGCTGATTCGCGAGGTCGCGATCAGTTCCTGCGCCTTGGTGATCTTCTTGATCGAGCTCACGGAACGAATACGGGAGCGAAGTTCACGCACGCTTGGCATTAGCGGTTCACACTCCCTTCATTCGTCGATTCGGTCATTCGCATGTGCTCGTCTCGATTACTTCTCGACGTGCTTGCGGGTGACGGAAAGAGACTCGACCTCTTCGTGGTCCAGCTGGCCGGCCTCGGCCTCGACGACGCGGGTGCCGTCGGACGCCAGGAAGCCCTGCTTGAACTTGTCGGTCGCGGCCTTGATGGCGTCGGCGGCCTCGCCCTCGAGCACCTTGGCGCCGCCCTGCAGGGCGTCGAAGGAGGACTGCACGGTGGCGTGCAGGCTCTCCAGCAGCTCGGCGTTGAAGCGGCGGATGTCGCCGACCGGGACGGAGTCGTAGTAGCCGCCGTCCACCAGGAACAGCGAAACGACCTGGTCCTCAACCGAAACCGGGGCGTACTGGTCCTGCTTGAGCAGCTCGACCCAGCGCGCGCCACGCTCCAGCTGGGCCAGCGAAGCGGCATCCAGGTCGGAGGCGAAGGCGGAGAACGCCTCGAGCTCACGGTAGGAGGCCAGCTCCAGACGCAGCGAACCGGAGACCTTCTTCATGGCCTTGGTCTGCGCGGCACCACCGACTCGGGACACCGAGATACCGACGTTGATGGCCGGGCGGACACCCTTGTTGAAGAGGTCCGACTCCAGGAACACCTGGCCGTCGGTGATGGAGATGACGTTGGTCGGGATGAACGCCGAGACGTCGTTGGCCTTGGTCTCGATGATCGGCAGACCGGTCATCGAGCCCGCGCCCAGCTCGTCGGACAGCTTCGCGCAACGCTCCAGCAGACGCGAGTGCAGGTAGAAGACGTCACCCGGGTACGCCTCGCGGCCCGGCGGACGACGCAGCAGCAGCGAGATGGCACGGTAGGCCTCGGCCTGCTTGGACAGGTCGTCGAACACGATCAGGACGTGCTTGCCCTGGTACATCCAGTGCTGGCCGAGGGCCGAACCGGTGTAGGGGGCCAGCCACTTGAAGCCGGCGGAGTCCGACGCGGGCGCCGCGACGATGGTGGTGTACTCCATCGCGCCGTGCGCCTCGAGCGCGGACTTCACACCCGCGATGGTGGAGCCCTTCTGGCCGATCGCGACGTAGATGCAGCGCACCTGCTTCGACGGATCGCCGGTGGCCCAGTTGGCCTTCTGGTTGATGATGGCGTCGATGCAGACCGCGGTCTTACCGGTCTTACGGTCGCCGATGACGAGCTGACGCTGGCCGCGGCCGATGGCGGTCAGGGCGTCGATGGCGGTGATGCCGGTGGCCATGGGCTCACCGACCGGCTGACGCTCCAGCACGGTCGCGGCCTGCAGCTCGAGCACGCGACGCTCGTCGGCCTCGATCTCGCCCAGGCCGTCGATCGGCGCGCCCAGCGGGTCGATGACGCGGCCGAGGAACTTGTCGCCCACGGGAACCGAGAGCACGTCGCCGGTGCGGCGGACCTGCTGGCCCTCTTCGATGGTGTCGAACTCACCCAGGATGACGGCACCGATCTCGGTGTCCTCCAGGTTCAGCGCCACGCCGAGGACGCCGCCCGGGAACTCCAGCAGCTCGTTGGCCATCGCGGACGGCAGGCCGCTGATGTGGGCGATACCATCGCCGGTGTCGGTGACGACACCGACTTCTTCGATGGAGGTCTCGGGGGTGTAGCTCTGGGTGTAGCTCTCGATCGCGCTACGGATCTCATCGGGGGAGATCGTCAGCTCCGCCATGTTCTTCCTGCTCTCGCTGTGGTCTCGAATGTCGGTGTGTTGGTGCCTCGCCGGCAAGCCGGCAGTGCTGCGCAGTTGGCGTTCGTGTCTCAGGCGAGAGACTGACGCAAGCGCTGGAGGCGGCCGACGGCGCTGCCGTCGATCAGGTCGTCGCCGACGCGCACGACGACGCCGGCCAGCAGGCTCGGGTCCTCCTGCACGTGCACCGTGACGGGCTTGTCGTAGATGCGCTGCAGCGAAGCCGCCAGGTGCTCGCGCTGCTGCGGCGTCAGGGCCACCGCGGCACGGACGTGCGCCACGATCTGTTCCCGGAGCGAAGCCGCCAGGTCGGACAGCTCGTCGATGGCCGCGCCGGCATCGCCCTGGTGGCGCAGCACGGCCTGCTCGGCCAGCTGCAGGGTGATGGCCTCGACCTTGCCCGCGAGCAGGCGCTGCACCAGGGCGAGCTTGGCTTCCGCCGGCTTGCCGTGGTCCTGCAGCGCCTGCTCCAGGTCCGGGTTGTCGTCGATGATCCGGGCCAGCCGGAACAGCTCGTCCTCGACGGCGTCCAGGCGGCCACGCTCCTCCGCGGCGCGCAGCAGCGCTTCGCGGCCGAGCAGGACCAGCGTGTCGACCAGATCGCGGGCCCGTGACCAGTCCTGGGCCACCGCCGTGGTCAGCACGGCCAGGGTGGTGCCGCTGATCTTGCCGCCGAAGACGCGTTCGGCCAGCTCGGCGCGCGCCGAACTCGACACCGACTTATCCGCGAGCGCCACACGCAGCGAACGCTGGTCGTCGAGGACGGCGACAACGGCGAACAGTTCCGACCCCGTAGTAGCCGCGACGGTGTCGCTACCGGTCAGAGCGGCCCGAAGAGCTTCCCGCGCACGGGAACTCGCCTCGCGGCTCGCTGCGTACATGCTTCCCACTTTCGCGTCGTTACCTTCCGACCCCGATGCCGGCGTTCGCGTCCAGTTCCGCCAGGAACCGGTCGATCGACGCCGCCTGCTTGGCCTCATCGGCCACCGACTGACCGATGATCTTCTCGGCCAGGTCGACCGCGGTACGGCCCAGCTCGGACCGCAGCTCGGTCACGATCTGCTGGCGCTGTGCCTCCAGCTGCGAGTGACCGGCGGCCACGATGCGGTCGGCCTCGGCCTGCGCATCGGTACGCATCTGCGACAGGATGGCCGCACCCTGGGTGCGGGCTTCCTCACGGATACGGGCAGCCTCGAGGCGAGCCTCGGCCAGCTGCTCCTGGTACTGCTGCAGGGTGGCTTGCGCCTCGGCCTGGACGGCCTCGGCCTTGGCGATACCGCCCTCGATCTTCTCGGAACGCTCGTCGAGCACCTTGGTCAGGCGCGGGACGACGTACTTGGCGAAGACAAAGGCGATAACGATGAAGACGACCGCAGACCAGAAAATGTCATACGGCTCCGGGATGAGGGGGTTCACGTCGGAAGACCCCTCAGCCGCGAGCAGATAGGTGCTGTTCATCGTTGATTCCTAGTCTTTGGCCGGAATCAGAAAATGAAGCCGGCGACGAGACCGATCAGCGCCAGGGCCTCGGTGAACGCGATACCCAGGAACATGTTGGTCCGGATGGTGCCCTGCAGCTCGGGCTGGCGGGCGATGCCCTCGATGGCCTTACCGACGACGATGCCAACACCGATGCCGGGACCGATCGCAGCGAGGCCGTAACCGATGGCGCCGAAGCCCTTGGACTTGGACTCGGCAACTTCAGCAGCCAGGTACGAGAGGGTGCTCATGTGTGTTTCATTCCCTTTCTGTCGCCCACCCGCCGGGCGGCGTGGAAGGCAGGTTTGTGATGTTGGTGCGGTCGGTCAGTGAGAGTCGGCGTGCTGCGCCAGACCGATGTAGACAGCGGTCAGCAGCGCGAACACGTACGCCTGCAGGAAAACCACCAGCAGCTCGAAGAGGGTGAAGCCGAAGCCCGCGAGCAGCGAGAACGGCGAGAACACCTTCATCCAGGAGACGGCATCGAACAGGAAGAACTGGGTGGCACTGAAGAACAGCACCAACATGATGTGGCCTGCCAGCATGTTCGCCATGAGACGGACTGTCAGCGTGAACGGGCGCAGCACGAAGGTCGAGATGAACTCGATCGGGATCAGCAGCACGTGCAGCGCGGGCGGCACATTCGGCACCACGATGGACGAGCGCATGTATTTCAGGAAGCCGTACTTCTTGATGCCCACGTAGTTGAAGGTGATGTAGGCGACTACCGCCAGCACCAGGGGCATGCCGATTCGCGCGTTCGACGAGATGTTCAGACCCGGAATGACGCCCGAGATGTTCAGGAACAGCACGGTGAAGAAGATCGACGCGATCAGCGGGAAGAACTTCTTGCCGGATTCCTTGCCGAGCACCTCGTCGCAGATCTGCTCCTTGACGAACACCAGACCGGATTCGGCGACATTCTGCAGTCCGCGCGGAACCAGCTGCGGCCGACGGAAAGCGGCGAACATCACGGCCAGGAGAACGACCGACATGAGGATGCGAATCAGCATCAGACGGTCGAGCTCGAAAGGCGTCCCCTCGAACAGCACTGCTGGAGGGAAGAAGTCGTTGAGTGACGGCGCGTGGAACTCGCCCGCCAAAATGGTGACGCTCAGCGTTCTCTCCCGTGGTCGGCCGCAGGAGATAGTTTTCTCCTGCGGTTCGATCGGACATTGACGATCTGGTGGGTCGACTCAGGTCGGCTCGAAGTTCGTCAGCAGCTGTGGCATCACGCCCTGGCGTCTGTACGCGCGTCGGCGACATCGTCGACGGTGCAGAACCGTGACCCTATGGGTCCGGCACGGCTGTAAGCATAACCTGCTCTCAGGCGGGTCTAAGGTGACCCCCCCTGTTGATTCGGTTGGCTACAGGTAAAGAGTTTATCAAGTTATCTACGACAATGCGTAGGGGGTCGCGGAAACGCGTGATGAACGGCGTTCCGCGAGGTCGCCGCGGCGTCCGGGGCTACAGGTCGCGGTCCACCTGCACGGTCGGAACCCGTTGGCGCAGAAGACCGTACGTCTCCGCACCCAGCACGATGAGCAGCGCGGCGACCACGGTGCAGAACAGGGCGCCGCGGCTGTAGAAGTCGTACTGCTGGAGCACTGCGACGACAATCACTGTCAGCAGCAGCTTTCCGACCCAGCTGCCGAGCAGCACGATGCCCTGCAGGCCGGATTCGATCTTGGCGCTGAACAACACCGACGCGGCGGTGGTGAGGATGAAGGCGCCACCCAGGGCAGCGCCGATCAACGCGCCCCACAAGCCGGGCAGGCCCGCGAAGACGGTCGAGAGGATGGCCGAAACCACAACCAGCACAGCCAAACCGGCGATGCCATAGCGCAGTGCCGCGCGCAGCGGGGCGTCGGGACCGGGATCGGAAGGCGTGCTCACGTTCAGCAACTCTACCCGGCGGCGTGATCACGATCGCGGGGCGGTTTGCGGACGGAGTTGATCTTCAGTTCCCGCCAGGACGGCACCGCGGTGACGATCAGCGCGAAAACCAGTCCGGCCGCGAACAGCAGCACCACCATGCGCCGATCCGAGATCAGCGAGGTCCCGACCGCGCCGAATGCGAGCACACTCACCCACAGATAGATCACCAGCACCACGCGGCGCTGCGAATGCCCGATCTGCAGCAAACGGTGATGCAGATGCATTTTGTCAGGAGTGGAAAAACTCACACCTGCGCGAACACGACGGACCACCGCCAAAACAAGATCGAGTACCGGAATGAACATCACCGCACCCACCAGCAACAACGGCGACAGCAGACCCACGATGTCGCGCGGGCCGTAACCCTGCAGCGGAATTCGCCCGGAAGCGCCGGTGGACACCGCGGCCAGCATCAATCCGATGAGCATGGATCCGGTATCACCCATGAAAATGCGGGCCGGAGAGAAATTGTGCGGCAGAAATCCCAGGCACGCACCGGCCAGCGCCGCGGCCAGCAACGCCGGCGGATAGGTGTCGGTGGAACCGCCCACCTCATAGAGCAAACCCACGGTGAACACGAAAACCGCGACCGCCGCGATGAAACCGAGGCCCGCGGCCAGACCATCCAGGCCGTCCACGAAATTCATGGCATTGACGACCGTCACCGTGATGCCCACCGTCACCAGACCGCCCTGGAGCGGATCGAGCACCACGGTCTCGTTGGTGAAGGGGTTGTAGATGGCCACCCAGCTCAGGCCCATTACCGCCATCACACCCGCCGCGGTGATCTGGCCGACCAGTTTGGTCAGCCAGTCCAGGCCCCAGCGGTCGTCGATGATGCCGACCAGCACGATGAGCGTGGCCGCGGCCAGCACCGCCGGAATGTCCTTGGGATAGTCGAATCCGCGTCGCAGGGCGGGCAGCTGGTGGGCGAACAGCACGGCTGCCAGCAGGCCCAGATAGATGCCCAGCCCGCCCATGCGCGGAATCGGCTTCACGTGCACATCGCGCTCACGCGGAATGGCGACCGCGCCGAAGGCGATGGCCAGCACCCGGATTCCACCGGTGGTCAGGTAGGCGATGACCGTGGCGACGAGCAGCACCAGCAGCAGCTCCCGCAGCGGGACGACCGCGCCCTGGCTGAATACGCCCTGACTCAGCAGCATTTAACGGGCCGTCACCGCGTGCCCGCCTGACGGAGCTCCTCGGGCGACATGCCGAGCACCTCCGCGACCTTCTCGACCGCCACCGCGCCCTCGCGCAGAATGCGCGGGGTGTCGGCGGTGAGATCGACGATGGTGGACGCCACCGCGTGATCGGCCGGTCCGCCGTCGAGGTACACCCCGACCAGATCGCCCAGCTGCGCCTGCGCCTGCGCCACGGTGGTGGCGGGCGGCTGCCCGGAGACGTTCGCGCTCGACACCGCCAGCGGACCCACCTCGCGCAGCAGCTCCAGCGCGACCGGGTGCAGCGGCATGCGCAGCATCACCGTGCCGCGCGCGTCACCCAGATCCCAGGCCAGCGAAGGAGCTTGCTGCACAACGAGACTCAGCCCGCCCGGCCAGAAGGCGCGGATCAGCTCGCGGGCCTGCGGGCGCACCGAGAAGACCAGTCCGTCGATGGTGTTCCACGACCCGACCAGCACCGGCACCGGCATGTCCCGCCCGCGCCGCTTGGCGGCCAGCAGCGCGCTCACCGCCTGACTGTCGAACGCGTCGGCAGCGAGTCCGTAGAGCGTGTCGGTCGGAATGACGGCCAATCGCCCGGACTTCAGCGTGCTGCGCGCGGCACTCAGGCCGGCGGCGCGGGAGTCGGGATCGGCACAGTCGTAGACGGTACTCACGGCTGACATCTTGGCACGGATCAACTCTCGACAGCTCTCAGGGGCAAGCCCCTGAAACCCAGGGAATCCCGGGGGCTCCGCCCCCGAACCCCCGACGAGCCCGTCGGAGCCCGCGCCTTGAACCCCCGCCGACCGTTGGAGCCCCGACCCCGAACCCTCGACGAAGCGTTGGAGCCCCGGCTGCCCCGAACGCCGACGGGGTAAGTGCGACGGCCGCAAGCACTGGAAAGGGCCCTTGCGGCTCCGGGCGAACGTAGGCTCGGGGGCGACGAAGGAGGCACGACTCATGATGCGTGCGATCTGGAACGGGACGGTTATCGCCGAGGCTCCGCGGACCGTGGAGGTCGAGGGGAATCAGTACTTTCCGGTGGAGTCGTTGAAGCGGGAGTTCTTCAGCGAGAGCTCTCACCACACCGTGTGCCCGTGGAAGGGCATTGCGAGCTATTACTCGGTAACGGTGGACGGGAAGGAGAATCCCGACGCGGCCTGGTACTACCCGAAGCCGAGCCCGCTGGCGCGCAAGATCAGGGATCATGTCGCGTTCTGGCACGGCGTGGAGATCGAGGGCAGCCCCGAGTAACCGTCAGTCGGCGGTGCGGCGGGCCACGACGAAGCGGGGTTTTCCGGCGAGGTCGGGGTGTTCGACGATGTCGGTGAAGCCGCCGTGGGCGGCGAAGAGGGCGGCGACGCCGGAGCCGTTGGTGTCGTCGTGTTCGACTGCCACCGTGCCGTCTTCGCGCAGGAGGCGGGCGATGGTGGCGGTCATGGGGCGGATGACGGACAGGCCGTCGGGGCCGCCGAAGAGGGCGCGGTGCGGGTCGTGGTCGATCACCTCGGGATCGAGTTCGGCGTCCTCGGGGATGTAGGGCGGGTTGCAGACGACTACGTCCACTCGGCCGTTGAGCTGCTCGAGGAGGGCGGGGTCGGTGACGTCACCGGCGTGCAGGTCGATCGGGGTGTCGCCCTCGTCGGCCAGTTGCCGCGCATTGCGGCGGGCCCAGGCCAGGGCCTCGGTGTCGAGTTCGACGGCATGCACCTGGGCGTCGGGGCGGGCGTGCGCGACGGCCAGGGCCAGGGCGCCGGAACCGGTGCACAGGTCCACCACGATCGGCTGATGCTCGTGGCCGAGGGCTTCGAGCTGAGCGAGCGCCCAGGCGAACAGCAATTCCGTCTCCGGGCGCGGGACGAAGACGCCGGGGCCGACCGCGAGGTCGATCTCCCCCATCGCCGCGGTGCCCGTAAGGTGCTGCAGCGGAACGCGTTCCGCCCGTCTGGCGACCAGCTTGCGGTACTCCTCCAGCTGGTCGGGGGTGAGCATGGGCATGAGGGCGAGGCGCCCACGATCGACGCCCAGCACATGTGCCGCAAGGTGTTCCGCGTCGGCCTGGGGGCTGTGGACCCCGGCCGCGGCCAGGATCTCGACGGCCTCCCGGACGGCGGGGCGCAACGGTACACGACTCACGGTTCGCAGCCTTTCACTCCTCCGCCTCTCCGAGCCTGCAGCGGACGGCCAAGAGCCGTCGACCACCATGCATCCGTGCCGACGGTCGCGTGCCGAACCGATTCCGGACGTACCCGAGGAGTTACCCCGGGCGCGACGAAATCGGTTGTCACGTTGGGAGACGATACTGGCCGCCGAACCCTGACTGTGATGGTATGCCGGTTATTCCGCCTATTCCGCGGCGAGGCGGGCGGCGCGGTCGGCTTCGCCCAGGGCGTTGAACAGGTCATCGAGGTTGCCGTCCAGCACCGAGTCCAGGTTGTGCGCCTTGAAGCCGATGCGGTGATCGGCGATGCGGTTCTCCGGGAAGTTGTAGGTGCGGATGCGCTCGGAGCGGTCCACCGTGCGGATCTGCGAAGCGCGGCCCGCGGCCGCGTCGGCATCGGCCTGATCCTCGGCGAGGGCCTGCAGCCGCGCCGCCAGCACCTGCTTGGCGCGAATCTTGTTCTGCAGCTGCGAGCGTTCGTTCTGGCAGGTCACCACCAGGCCGGTGGGCAGGTGGGTGATGCGCACGGCCGAGTCGGTGGTGTTGACGCCCTGGCCGCCCTTGCCGGAGGACCGATAGACGTCGATCCGTAGGTCCTTCTCGTCGATCTCGACTTCCTCGACCTCGTCGGGCTCCGGGTACACCAGTACGCCCGCGGCCGAAGTGTGAATGCGCCCTTGGGATTCGGTGACCGGCACCCGCTGCACGCGGTGCACGCCGCCCTCGAACTTGAGCTTGGACCAGACGCCGTCGCGGGTCGCTTCCTTGCTCTTGATGGAGAAGCTGGCGTCCTTGTACCCGTCCAGATCGGAGTAGGTGACGCCGAGCACCTCGACCTTCCAGCCGTGCCGTTCCGCGTAGCGCAGGTACATACGGGCCAGATCGGAGGCGAACAGCGCCGATTCCTCGCCGCCCTCACCGGATTTCACCTCGAGGATGACATCGTCGGAGTCGTGCGGGTCGCGCGGCGCGAGCAGGTCGGTGAGCTGCTTGTCCAGCTCCTCCACCTGCTCCTGCAGGCCCGGGACCTCGGCGGCGAAGGACGAATCATCGGCCGCGAGCTCCTCGGCGGCGGCCAGATCCTCGCGCGCGGTCTTCAACTTGTTGTAGGTGGCCATGATCGGCCCGAGCTCGGCGAACCGTTTGCCCACGCGCCGTGCCGCACCTGGATCGTTGTGCAGCGCCGGGTCCGCGAGCTGGGTTTCCAGACCCGCGTACTCGGCCAGGATGTCATCGATCGCGGACGGGGCCGCCTGCTTGTCGGCCATGGCGTGTGAGCTCCTTCGAGAACTTGGTTCTGAACATAAGCGAGAGAGGAACCGCCCACTGTTCGCGGCCCGGCTCGATTCTGGACTGACGGAGCGGGGGAGCGAAGCGGAGGAGCGGAGGAGGGAAGATCGGGGTCACGCGGGCCGCGACCGCCTCCACCACCCTGCGACTTGCCGGAGCGAAGCGGAGGCAATTAAACACCGACGCCCGGCCTGCGGTCGCAGGACGGGCGTCGGCGGGACAGCTACTTGGCAGCCTTGTCGCGCTTGCCGTAGCGGGCCTCGAAGCGAGCCACGCGGCCACCGGTGTCCAGAATCTTCTGCTTGCCCGTGTAGAACGGGTGGCACTGGGAGCAGACCTCGACCGTGATCTGGCCCGACTCCTTGGTGCTCTTGGTCTGGAAGGTGTTGCCGCAGCCACACACGACCGTGGTGTCCACGTACGTGGGGTGAATTCCTGCCTTCATGGGTGTCCTTTCGAAAGGCTCCGGGTCGCCTGGCGATGCGAGACGTGAACCGGAACCGACTAGGCATGGTTGCCGACGGAACAGTATATGTGCCGCGAGCGAGTGGTCGTCACGAGGGGTGACACCGCCTTGAACAGGTGGTTGGACCGGTTTGTTCCCGGTCGTTCCCCCATAAAACTACGGGCACGCATATTCCGGGTATTCCAGTGAGGCTGGAAGTCGAGTAGCTCGCTACTCAGGACTACGAACACTCATGTTCATAGAGTTTGTCCAGGTGAGAGTCCCGCGACCATCGGAAGGACGGCAGTGATCAGGAAGGACGCGACGATCGGGGGTGCGTCCCCCGTCACCGTGCACGCCGAGGCCGGGAGGGCAGACCGGCGGCGCGCGGAGCTCGTCGCGGGGGCGATCCTGGTCACACTGACGCTGCTGGCGGTAGCGGGCTGGTGGATGGCTCCCGGAGAGTCCGGCCACGCGGTGGGACCGCTGAACCCGACCCCCATCCCGCTGCGGGGGGACGCCACCCTCACCTACACAGCGGTCACGGCAGCGGACGTGTCCGGTGCCGTGACCGCGCTCATTCTCGGCTTCATGATCGCCGGCAGCGCGCTGATCGGACTGTTCTTCTACAGCCCGCGCCCGGTCCCGGGAAAACCGGAGGCACTGCCGGAACGACGGCGGCGGCTCCGCAGAAGCGGAGCCGCCGTCGTCAATAGCCTTGTGCTACAGGCTCATTCGTCGAGTGCGCCCGGGGCGGTCTTGGAGACCGTCATCAGGAACTCGACATTGCTCTTGGTCTTCTTCAACCGGTCGACCAGCAGGTCGATGGCCTGATGTGAATCCAGGCCGGAGAGCACGCGGCGCAGCTTGTGCAGGACCGCGGCCTCGTCGGGCGACATCAGCAGATCGTCGCGGCGGGTGCCGGACGGGTTGACGTCGACCGCCGGGAACACGCGACGCTCGGCGATCTTGCGGTCGAGCTTGAGCTCGGCGTTACCCGTGCCCTTGAACTCCTCGAAGATGACCGTGTCACCGGTGGAACCGGTCTCCACCATCGCGGTGGCGATGATGGTGAGCGAGCCGCCGTTCTCGATATTGCGGGCCGCGCCGAGGAACCGCTTGGGCGGGTACAGCGCGGTGGAATCCACACCACCGGAAAGGATTCGGCCCGAGGCCGGGGACGAGTTGTTGTACGCACGGCCCAATCGGGTGATCGAGTCGAGCAGCACGACGACGTCCTGACCCTGCTCCACCAGGCGCTTGGCGCGCTCGATGGCGAGCTCGGCGACCGAGGTGTGGTCGCTCGGCGGCCGGTCGAACGTGGAGGCGATGACCTCGCCGCGCACCGAGCGCTGCATATCGGTCACTTCCTCGGGACGCTCGTCCACCAGCACCACCATCAGGTAGCACTCGGGGTTGTTCACCGAGATCGCGTTCGCGATGTCCTGCATGATCGTGGTCTTACCCGCCTTGGGCGGGGACACGATCAGCGCGCGCTGACCCTTACCGATCGGCATGATCAGATCGATGATGCGCGTGGTCAGCTTGTTCGGCTGGGTCTCCAGCCGCAGGCGCTGGTTCGGGTACAGCGGGGTCAGCTTGTTGAATTCCGGTCGGCGCTTGGCACTTTCGACGTCCGCGCCGTTGACCGTGTCCAACCGCACCAGCGGATCGAACTTCTGCCGCTGGTTGCTCTGATCGCCGTCGCGCGGGGCGCGGACCGCACCGGTGATGGCGTCACCGCGGCGCAGGCCGTTCTTGCGGACCAGGTTCATCGAGACGTACACGTCGTTCGGGCCGGCCAGGTAGCCGGAGGTGCGGACGAACGCGTAGTTGTCGAGCACGTCGAGGATGCCGGCGACCGGCTGCAGGACGTCGTCCTCGCGGATCTCCATCTCGCGGGCCTCGCCACCGGCGGCGACGCCCTCGCGGTCCCGCCCGCGACGACGCTCACGGAAGCGACGGCCCCGGCGGCCGCGGCCGCCTTCCTCGTCGTCACCGCCGCGATCATCGCGCTGGTTGCCGCGGCCGGCGCCGTTCTGGCTCTGCTGGTTGCGCTCGCCCTGGTCGCGACGCTCACCCTGGTCGCGACGCTCACCCTGGTTGCCGCGATCGCGACGGCGCTCGCCGCCCTCCTGCTCGCCCTTGTCGGCGGCGGGAGCCTCGGCGGTCGCCTCGGCGGTGGCGGCGCCACGCTGCTCGCGGCCCCGACGCTGGCGACCGCGGCCGCGCTGGCCACCGTCCCGGCTGTCGTCGCCGCCCTCGGCGCGGGCACTCTCGCCCTCTTCGCGCTTGGATTCGCGAGTCTCCGAAGCGTTTTGGCGCGACTCGGTGTCGGCCTTGCGCGCTTCGACCTTGTTCGCGTGGCCGGCCTTCGCCTCCGCCTTCACCTCGGCCGTGGCCGGAGCGGAGTCGGCAACAGCAGCGGCCTTCTTCACCTCGCGCGCGGGGGCCGGCACGGACTCTCCGCCGTTCGGCGCGTCCTCGGCCTTGGCCTTCGCGTTCCGCGTGGGCTTGCCGCCGGTGGCGGCAACAGGCTTGGCGCCCCCGGCCTGGTTCTCCTTGATAGCGGCGATGAGATCACCCTTACGCATCCCGGAAGTGCCTCGGATACCGAGCTCTCCCGCAAGCGCACGCAACTGCGGCAACAACATTCCAGTCAGCCCCGATCGTGCGACGTCAGTTTGTTCGCTCATCTTCGAAATCTGTCCGGAGTCACTTTCGCGGCTACCCGAGGACGCTGAATCGCTATCCGTCCCGGGTGTCGCGAGCAGGTCCGTATCTGTCACGGAAATCCTTTCCTTCCCTCGACCGCCGTGTGCCTGTTCGAGGGTTCCTCCTGCAGTCCGGTCACATGCCGGACTCGGATGCCGTATCGCCTGTCCCGCCGGGCCGGTGGGGTTGCCACCACGTGGGCTTCGCCACCGAGTGCTGGTGCTCATCCAACTGACAAGGTGGGAGAGATCATTCCAGTTGACTGGCTACCCCCAAGTTTCGAGCCTCAAGCCTCGAGCCTGAGCAAGGAGCCTCTGGAGCGATTTGCCCTGATGAAGCACCGGCGTCTGACGCGCACGATGTACGGACTCGCTCAGGATAGCTCCCACCTTTTGCATCGGCAAGGCAGGCGCGCTGTCAATCCACCGAGACGCCGCCGGCGATGCCCGGCTCGAGAACGCGCATGCCGTCCGCGATTGCGAGTTCGCGCAGTTCTTCGGGGAATTCGCTGGTCGCGAAGGCGAGCACGGTCGGGCCCGCGCCCGACACGGTGGCCGCGATGCCCGCGGCGCGCAATCGCTCCACCCATTTGGTGGTGAGCGGCAGCGCCGAGGCGCGGTAGCCCTGGTGTAGCCGGTCGGCCGTGGCGGGAAGCAGCAGGTCGGGCCGCTGCGTCAAGGCAACTACCGCGAGCGCGGACCGGCTGGCATTGAAGGCCGCGTCCACGTGCGGAACCGTCTCCGGGAGCAGACCGCGGGTGTGCGCGGTGGCGGAACGCTCCTCGGGAATGAGCACCACGGGCCGCAGCGAGGGATGCGGCTCCAGCCGCACCGCGCGGTACAGACGGGCGTGATGCGCATCGGCACTGCCGTTTTCGTCCGCCGAACGGTCGGTTTCCGTCCAGCACACCACGAATCCGCCCAGCACGCTGGCGGACGAATTATCCGGGTGGCCTTCGAATTCACCGGCCAGCTGGACCAGCACGTCATCGCCGTAGGCCAGCTCCGGATCGAATTTCGCGGCCAGCCCGCGCCCGGCCGCCAGGCCGCCCACCGCGGCCGACGCCGACGAGCCCATGCCCCGCGAGTGCGGAATCACGTTGCGGCACACCACGTCCAGGCCGTCGGCCCAGACGCCCGCGGCCTGCAGGCCGCGCTCGACGGCGCGCACCACCAGATGCGAAGGGCCCCAGGGCACATCGTCGGCGCCCTCGCCCTCCACCCTGATGGTCAGTCCGGAGTCGGTGGTGGACACCGTGATCTCGTCGTACAGCCCCAAAGCGATTCCGAGGGAATCGAAACCCGGGCCCAGGTTGGCGCTCGACGCCGGAACCCGCACGGTGACGGAGATTCCGGCGGGCAGCGTCCGCGTCACGCCGGTGCCTCGCTGGCGCTCGGCACCGTCGTACCGCGAAGCGGCTGTGACATGGTTCCCTCGCTCCGCTCGCTCACGGAGCTGACCATCACGAGAATTCAACTCAGGCCAGCTCGAGTTCGTGGGCCACGGCGACCGGGTCGACCGCTATCGGCGTCACCTCGGGCATGCCCTTGAGCGCGTTGTCCGGATCCTTGAGGCCGTTGCCGGTCACCGTGCAGACCACGGTGAGTCCGGAATCCAGCCAGCCCTCGGCGCGCGCGGCCAGCAGACCCGCCACCGAAGCGGCGGAGGCGGGCTCCACGAACACGCCCTCCTTGGCCGCGACCAGGTGATACGCGGCCAGGATCTCCTCGTCGGTGGCCGCGCGGAACGCGCCGCCCGATTCCGTCTTGGCGTTCATGGCGCCGTTCCACGACGCGGGCGCGCCGATCCGGATGGCGGTGGCCACGGTCTCCGGGTTCGCGACCGGGGCGCCGTTGACCAGCGGCGCGGCGCCGGCGGCCTGCACACCCAGCATGCGCGGGCGCGAGCTGGTGATGCCGTCGGCGTGGTACTCGCTGTAGCCCTTCCAGTACGCGGTGATATTGCCCGCATTGCCGACCGGCAGCACGTGCACATCGGGCGCCTTGCCCAGCGCGTCCACGATTTCGAAGGCCGCGGTCTTCTGGCCCTCGATGCGGGCCGGGTTGACCGAGTTCACCAGGCCGACCTCGGGGAAGTCCGCGGTGACCTTGCGGGCCAGCTCGAGACAGTCGTCGAAGTTGCCGTCCACCTGAATGATCTTCGCGCCCAGCATGACCGCCTGGGCCAGCTTGCCCATGGCGATCTTGCCCGACGGGATCAGCACCGCGCAGTGCAGGCCGGCGCGGGTGGCGTACGCCGCGGCCGAGGCCGAAGTGTTGCCGGTGGAGGCGCACAGCACGGCGGTCTTGCCGTTGTACTTCGCATCCGTCATGGCCATGGTCATGCCGCGGTCCTTGAAGGAACCGGTCGGGTTCGCGCCCTCGACCTTGAGATACACCTCACAGCCGGTCAGCTCGGAGAGGTGATGCGCGGGCACCAGCGGGGTGCCGCCCTCGAAGAGAGTGACGGCTTCCCAGTCAGCGGGAATCGCGAGCCGATCGCGGTAGGCGTCGATCAGACCCGGCCACGGCGTATGCACGGCTGTCGCGCGTGCGGTTGCACTCATTCCTCGGTGCCTTCCAATCTCAGAACACTGGTCACGGACGTGACGGAGTCCAGTTCGGCCAATGCGGCAACGGTATCCGCAAGCGCGGATTCCTGCGCATGGTGGGTCACCACGACCAGGCGAGCGCCGACGTCATGGCCTTCCTGCCGGACCGTCGAGATGCTCACACTGTGCTTGGCGAATTCCCCGGCGACCGCTTCCAGCACACCGGTGCGGTCGGCCACCTGCAGGTTCACGTGGTAGCGGGTCGGGGTGTCGCCGATCGAAGCGATCGGCAGCTCAGCATAGACCGATTCGCCCGGAGCCCGGCCACCGTAGAACTTGTTGCGCGCCGCCATCACCAGATCGCCCATGACGGCCGAGGCGGTCGGCGCGCCGCCGGCGCCCTGACCGTAGAACATCAGCCGGCCGGCGTTCTCGGCCTCCACGACCACGGCATTGAACGCTCCGTTGACCGCGGCCAGCGGGTGCTTGCGCGGGATGAGGGCGGGGTAGACGCGCACGGAGATCTTCTCCTTGCCGCCGTCGTCGGTGACGCGCTCGGCCATGGCCAGCAGCTTCACGGTGCAGCCCACGGCCGCCGCGGTCTCCAGATCCTCGGAGGTGATCTTGGAGATGCCCTCGCGGTACACATCACCGGAGGTGACGCGGGTGTGGAAGGCCACAGAGGCGAGGATGGCGGCCTTGGCGGCGGCGTCGTAGCCCTCGACGTCGGCGGTCGGGTCGGCCTCCGCGTAGCCCAGGCGGGTGGCCTCGGCCAGCACGTCGTCGTAGTCCGCGCCGGTCTCGGCCATGGCCGAGAGGATGAAGTTGGTGGTGCCGTTGACGATGCCGACCACGCGGTTGACCCGGTCGCCGGACAGCGACTGGATGAGCGGGCGGATCACCGGGATGGCCCCGGCGACGGCGGCCTCGAAGTACAGGTCGGCGCGGTTGGATTCGGCCGCGGCGGCCAGCTCGCCGGTGTAATCGGCGAGCAGCGCCTTGTTCGCGGTGATCACCGACTTGCCCTTGGTGAGCGCGGACTTGATCAGGTCGCGGGCCGGGTCGATGCCGCCCATGACCTCGACCACGATGTCCACGTCGTCGCGGGTGACCAGGGCCTCGGCATCGGTGGTGACCAGCTCGGCGGGCAGGCCGCGGTCCTTGCTCAGGTCGCGCACCGCGACACCGCGCAGCACGACCGGAGCGCCGACCCGGTTGCACAGGTCGTCGGCGTGGTCACGAAGGATGCGGACCACCTCGGTGCCGACCGTGCCCATGCCGAGGACGGCCACGCCAATGGGATGATCCTGTCCCCACACGCCGCCGTTTCTGTTCTCGGTCATGCCTTCACCTCCAAGCTGAGTAGGTCCTCCACCGTTTCGCGGCGAAGGATCAAGCGCGCCTTGCCATCTCGCACCGCGACCACCGCGGGCCGGGTGAGCATGTTGTAGCGGCTCGACATCGAGTAGCAGTACGCGCCGGTCGCGGCCACCGCCACCAGGTCGCCCGGGCCCACATCGGCCGGGAGCCAGGTGTCACGGATGACGATATCCCCACTCTCGCAATGCTTTCCGACCACTCGCGCGACCACCGGACCGGCCTCGCTGGAGCGCGAGACCAGGCGGCAGTCGTACTCGGCCTGGTACAGGGCGGGACGGATGTTGTCGCTCATGCCGCCGTCGACGCTCACATAGCGTCGGCGATTACCACCGTCGAGCACAACATCTTTGATGGTGCCGACCTCGTAGAGGGTGACGGTGCCGGGACCGGCGATGGCGCGGCCCGGCTCGACCGCGATGGTCGGCACCGGCAGCCCGGCCCGCTCGGCCTCCTCGGCCACGATGCGGCGCAGGTTGGCGGCGAAGCCGTCCAGGGCCGGCGGATCCTCGTGCGGCAGGTACGAAATGCCCAGGCCGCCACCGAGATCCAGCACGCGCATCTGTTCGGCGCGTTCCATGCCGAACTTGTCGGCGACCTCGCGCAGCAGGCCCAGCATGCGGCGGGTGGAGATCTCGAAGCCGTCGATCTCGAAGATCTGCGAGCCGATGTGCGAGTGCAGGCCGACCAGGCGCAGATTGTCGGACTCGAAGACCCGGGCGATGGCCTGCATGGCGTCGCCGCCGGCGATGGAGAAGCCGAACTTCTGGTCCTCGTGCGCGGTCGAGATGTACTCGTGGGTGTGGGCCTCCACGCCGACGGTGACGCGGATCAGCACGTCCACCACCTTGCCGGCGCGCTTGGCCACCGCCTCCAGGCGCTCGATCTCGATCAGCGAGTCGACGACCACGTCGCCGACGCCCGCCCCGACCGCCATCTCCAGCTCGGGCACCGATTTGTTGTTGCCGTGCAGGGCGATCCGCTCGGCCGGGAAGCCGGCGTGCAGCGCCACCGACAGCTCGCCGCCGGAGCACACGTCCAGGTGCAGGCCCTCGTCACGGATCCAGCGGGCGACCTCGCCGCACAGGAAGGCCTTGGAGGCGTAGTGGACTCGCGCGCCGTCACCGAAGGCGCGGACCATGTCCCGGCAGCGGGAGCGGAAGTCGTCCTCGTCGATCACGAACAGCGGGGTGCCGTACTCGGCGGCCAGCTCGTGCACCGGCACGCCCGCCAGCCGTACCACGCCGTCGGCGTCGCGAGCAGCGTTGCGCGGCCACACATTCGCGGGCAGCTCGATCATCTGCGCGGGTGCGCTGGGCCGCTCGGCGAGCGTGGGCGCGTGCGGGATGTCCGCATGGCGGGGTCCTGCGGGGTGGGCACTCATCTACATACGCTCCGGTGCACTGACGCCTAGGAGGCCGAGGCCGTTGGCGAGAACCTGACGGGTGGCTTTGACCAGCTCGAGGCGAGCGGCATTGAGCGGGGTGACCACGTCGTCGCCCTGCGGGATGACGCGCAGCGTCTTGTCGGACTGGAAGGGGTGGTAGGCCCCGGCGAGTTCCTCGAGGTAGCGCACGACCCGGTGCGGCTCCCGCATCTCGGCGGCGGTGGCCACCACGCGCGGATACTCGCCCAGTGTGCGGATGAGCGCGCCCTCGCGGTCATCGGTCAGCAGCGCGAAATCCGGTGTGACCGAGGCGTAGTCGAACGCGGCCGCGTTGCCGAGGATCTGGTTGGTGCGCGCGTGCGCGTACTGCACGTAGTAGACCGGGTTCTCGCTGTCCTGCCGGGTCCACAGGTCCAGGTCGATGTCGATGCTGGAGTTCACCGAGGAGCGCACCAGCGAGTACCGCGCCGCGTCCACGCCGATCTGCTCGACCAGGTCGTCGAGGGTGACGACGGTGCCCGCGCGCTTCGACATGCGAACGGCGGCACCATCTTTCACGAGGTTCACCATCTGGCCGATGAGCACCTCGACGGTGTCCGGGTTGTCGCCGAACGCGGCCGCGGCGGCCTTGAGACGGCCGATGTAGCCGTGGTGGTCCGCACCGAGCATGTAGATGCACAGATCGAAACCGCGCGAGCGCTTGTTCTGGAAGTAGGCGATGTCACCGCCGATGTAGGCGGACTTGCCGTCGCTCTTGATGACGACGCGGTCCTTGTCGTCGCCGTATTCGGTGGAGGCGATCCACCAGGCGCCGTCCTTCTCGTACAGCTTGCCGGACGCCTTCAGCGTCTCGATGGCCTGCTCGACCGCGCCGGAGGCGAACAGCGAACTCTCGTTGAAGTACACGTCGAAGTCGGTGCCGAAGTCGTGCAGCGTCTGCTTGATGTGCGCGAACATGAGCTCGACGCCCTCGCGGCGGAACAGCTCGTGCCGCTCGGCCTCCGGGAGTTCCAGCACACCCGGGTTGGCCTTCACGACGGTGTCGGCGATCTCGTTGATGTACGCGCCCGCGTAACCGTCCTCGGGGGTCGGCTGTCCCAGCGCGGCGGCCACCAGCGAGTTGGCGAAGCGGTCGATCTGCGCGCCGTGGTCGTTGAAGTAGTACTCGCGGGTCACGTCCGCGCCCTGGGCCGCCAGGATCCGGCCGAGCGCGTCGCCGACCGAGGCCCAGCGGGTTCCGCCCAGGTGGATCGGGCCCGTCGGGTTGGCGGAGACGAATTCGAGGTTGATCTTCGTGCCCCCGAGAGCGTCCCCGGTGCCGAACTTCGCACCGGCCTCGAGGATCTTCTCGACGATCGCGCCCTGCGCGGCCTTGGCCAGGCGAATGTTCAGGAAGCCCGGTCCCGCGACCTCGGCGGCCTCGATGCCCTCGGCGGCCGACAACGCCTCGGCCAGCAACGTCGCGAAATCGCGGGGGTTCATTCCCGCCTTCTTGCCTACCTGCATGGCCACATTCGTGGCATAGTCACCGTGCTCGGGGTTGCGGGGACGCTCCACCTTGACCTCGTCGGGCAGGATCGCAGGGTCCGATCCGCGTTCGACAAGTACCTTCGCTGCGGTAGCACGAAGGAGATCTGCAAGGTCAGCTGGAGTCACGAGTCACTATCCTATGGTCTGAGCAGGTGAACGCCGCGAGCGGGCACCACCGGGCAGGTGCCCAGCAAACGAGGCGGCCGCGTCGTTTGATTGTCCGACACGTCGAAAAGAGCACAACAAGCATGCCGAGCAAGACCAGTGCCAAGTCGGCCAAGGCCATCAAGGCCGCGGGCAAGTCGGCCGGATCGTCCAGGAAGGGCGGTCGCGGCGGCAGCCTGGGCGGTAAGCGTCAGATTCCGTGGCTCATGATCGGGGCCGTCGTCTGCATCCTCGCCCTCATCGGCGGCATCGCCTGGGTGCTGGTGCCCAAGATCCAGGACAAGCAGGAGCAGGACAAGTACACGCCGTCCGCCCAGAAGAAGGATCCCTCGGATCAGATTCCGGGCGTGGTGAAGAAGGACTACGCGGCGGGCATGCACGTCGCGGCCACCCAGCGCGTGAACTACGACCAGTCCCCGCCCTTCGGCGGTCCGCACGACGGCTCGTGGGCGGCCTGCACCGGCGTGGTGTACGCCAAGGCGATCCGCACCGAGAACGCGGTGCACTCGCTCGAGCACGGCGCGATCTGGATCGCCTACAACCCGGACAAGGTCGATCAGGCCGGCATCGACACCCTGAAGTCGAAGGTCAAGGGCAAGCCCTACAGCCTGATGTCGCCCTATCCCGGCCTGGACACCCCGATCTCCCTGCAGTCGTGGGGTCACCAGCTGAAGCTGAACAGCGCCGACGACAAGCGCGTCGGCGAGTTCATCACCGCGCTGCGCCTGAACCAGTACGCCTACCCGGAGGTCGGCGCGGACTGCGCGAACCCGACCTTCAACACCGACAACCCGCCGGCCTTCGACCCGACCCCGCCCGGCCCCGACGCGGTGCCGATGGACGGCAAGGGCCTGCAGCAGGACGCGAGCGAGCTGGGTGGCGGCGGCAGTATTCCGGGCATGCCGGCCGGCGGTATCCCGGGTCTCCCGAACGGCGTGCCGGGTCTGCCCACCGATGGCACGAGCCTGCCCGGCGGCATCCCGTCCATCCCGGCCCCGACCGACGGCCCGACCCAGCCGGAGCAGCCGGCTCCGACCCAGTAGTGCCGCCGTTCATGTCCGATATCCCAGATCGCAGCTCCGAGCCCGATCCCGCCGCCGAACCGGTGCCGCAAACACGCCGCAATCAGCAGCCCGCTCTGCTGGCGATCGGGGTGGTCGCGGTGCTGCTCATCGGTTTCATGGCCGGACTGCTGGTGGGCAATGCCATGCACCACGGCCCGGAGACGCCGGGCGCGGTGGATGTCGGCTTCTCCCAGGACATGTCGGTGCATCACGCGCAGGCGGTGCAGATGTCGGGCATCGCGCTGTCGGGGACCACGGACCCGGCGGTGAAGCGGCTCGCCTACGACATCTTCACCACGCAGGCCAATCAGGCCGGTCGCATGCAGGGCTGGCTGCAGCAGTGGGACAAACCGCTCATCTCCCCCGACGGCTACATGGGCTGGATGACGGACATGTCCACGCATGAGCATTCCGGCACCGCCATGCACTCCGGCGCGGTCCAGACCATGCCCGGCATGGCGTCCGATCAGGAGATGGCCGCCCTGGGCCAGGCCACCGGCCCGGCACTGGATGCGCTGTACCTGCAGCTGATGCTGCGCCACCACCAGGGCGGCATGCCGATGATCGAGTACGCCGCCCAGCGCGCGGACACCGACGCGGTGCGCTCGCTGGCCGAGAGCATGGCCAAGACCCAGAAGAGCGAGGCCGATCTCATGACCCAGATGCTGGCCGAGCGCAAGGTCGCACCCCTGCCGATGAACTGAACCAGCACCTCCGACGAACACGGACCGGGCACAGAAACGCCCGGTCCGTGTTCGTTTTTGGCGCAGCGCGAGCGATGCGATACGCTGTCCCAGCCCGACCGGGAGACCGGACGGGACCATCCCCGCCCTCGTAGCTCAGGGGATAGAGCGTCTGCCTCCGGAGCAGAAGGCCGCAGGTTCGAATCCTGCCGAGGGCACCACAGTAGGGCCCCGACCGTGGATCACGGTCGGGGCCTTACTCGTTCGCGGAGGCGGCGAGCCGTTACGGCACCGAATGACTGACTTATCGTGCCATCGTGACCGATTGGGATTCCGATTCGAGGACTCGGGAGCAAAGGTAGTAGCTGTGCATCGCGGTGTCCGGTTGCGCAGGAGGCAGCCGGACACCGCGAGCGCGTTTTCTAGCCAGGATGATGTCGAATTCTCCTGCACTGGAATCGATCTCGGCAATAGCCCGGCGGCCGGGTGCCGGTGAGGGTCGAGTACGAGCTCGCGCCGCCGGCACGACGTCGCGACGCATCGGGCGGTCAGGCCGCGTATTCCAGCGCCATCGCCGCGATCACCGGGACCATGTAGAGCATGGGGAACGGGACGTGGCCGTAGGACTTGGCGCGGACGATGGTGATGATGATGGCGCCGGTGAAGTACAGCACGATGCCGATGGCAATCCGCGATCCGTTTTCGATCGATCCCCGATACGCCCGCTGTGCGCACCGCGCACCCGGCCGACTCATTCGCACTGCGAGCGGCCCTGCTTTTCATGTGAAACACGAACGGGCCGGTATGTTCTGAGAAGTGTCGGACAACGAGAGCGCCCGTGCAGAACAGCCGCAGCGTCGCGTCTCACGCTCGCTCGCCGGGGGATTCACCACGGTCCTGGCGGCCGCGACCGCGGCCCTGAGCCTGGTCGCGCCGGTCGCCGCCACCCCGGTGGCGCCGGAGGAGGAGACCGAGGCGTCGTTCTACGTCCCGGCCGCGGACCGGGTCCCGGGCACCCCCGGATCGGTCATCCAATTGCGGCTGCTCACAGGCGATCCCGCTCTCGCGGGCGCGCGCAACTACCTGGTGCTGTACCGCTCGGTCGACATGCAGGGCAATCCGGTCGCGGTGTCGGGCACCCTCGCGGTCCCGGACAGCACCCCGCCGCCGGGTGGCTGGCCGCTGATCTCCTGGGCGCACGGCACCACCGGCGTCGCCGATGCCTGCGCGCCCTCCCAGGACACCTCCGCCGGCTTCCCCGCCCACGACTACACCTCGCTGGTGCGCCGCCTGCAGGAGCGCTGGATCGCGGCCGGGTACGCGGTGGCCCAGACCGACTATCAGGGGCTGGGCACGCCCGGTCCGCACGGCTATCTGATCGGCACCGCCGAACAGCGTGCCGTCACCGATATGGCCAGGGCCGCACGGGAAGTCGACCCGGATATCGGGGTCCGCTGGGTGGCCGTGGGCCACTCCCAGGGCGGGCAGGCCGCCATCTTCACCGCTGCCCAGGCCCCGCAGTGGGCCCCGGAGCTGCAGCTGCTGGGTTCGGTGGCGCTCGCGCCCGCCTCCCATCAGGGCATCGGACTGCAGGCGTCGCAGCTGGCCGCCACCGCGGGCGTGGCGGGCGCCCTGTCCCCACTCACCGGCAGCGCGGTGTCGTTCCTGCCCTTGATCATTCGCGGCGCGCAGACGGTCACGCCGCTGGATCCGGCCCGCTTCCTCACCCCTCGTGCGCAATCCATGCTCGCCCAAGCCGACACCGGATGCATCGGCCAGCTGCGGCAACAGGATTCGTGGGGCGGCCTCACCGCCGACGACGTCTTCAACCGTGACGGGGACATCTCCGCACTGATCCGCGTGCTGAACGAAAACGACCCCAGCGCACTGACTTTCACGCAGCCGCTGCTGGTGTTGCAGGGCCGCGCCGACACCACGGTGCCGGCGCTCGCCACCGACGCCATGGTGGTGCAGCAGCGCGCGGGCGGTCAGCCGGTGCTGTACCACAGCTATCCGGGCGCGGACCACCGCGGCGTGCTCGACGCGTCGTTCAATGACGCATTGGCCTGGGTGGATACCCGGTTCGGCCGGTAGGCGGTCAGGACGCGGGCGTCCAGCCCGGATCGCGGCCGAACCAGGCGGCCAGCCGGTCGTAGGCGGGCGCGTCGGCGGCGATCGGCACCTCGTGCCCGAAAGCCTTTCCGGGACCGCGGAATTCGGGCTTCAGCAGCTGCTTGGACCACGCCAGGCTGTGCTCGGCGAGCTCCGGATCCAGGGTGCGGCCCTGACCGGTGGCCCGGGTGAGATCCCAGGCGTGCATGGCGAATTCGGTGATCTGCTGATCGGCGCGACCGCGCAGCGGGGCCTCCCCGCCCATGCCGGGCACCAGCCGCTCCGGATCGGCGGCGCGCCACGTCTCGAGCAGCGGCTGCGCACGGGTGCGGAACTCGGGGCCCCAGTCCCCGCCGACCGGGTCGGGTGGTGCGCCCCAGTCCGGCATCTCGCCGCGCGCGGCGATGGTGAAGTCGCGCAGGATCTGGCCCACGATGTGCTCCAGCAGCCCGCGCACGTGCCAGTCCTCGCACGGAGTCGGCAGGGCTGTCCGGTCCGGGGTGACGGCGGCGATGACATCGCCCATCTGGGCGACGGCCCGTTCCAGGAGATCGATCGTCGGGTCCACCGGTGACTTGTCGGCCATGCGGCCAGACTAGCCCTGCGGCAAGACGTTCCGCGCTCCATCGGGCATGACGATCACCCGTGGCGGGAGAGCGGGTTCCGGCGCGGCCACGGCCCGCGGGGATCGGATCCGCCACAGCAGGTACAGCCCGGCCGCACAGCCCAGGGTGATCACCAGGGCCACCATGCCGGGCACCGCGGAGACCGCCCCGTGCGGATCCCGATACCAGCGCGGCGAATAGGCGACCCGGCCGAAGCTGCTGCCCCGCAGCGCCACCACCAGGCAGGGCACCACCAGTACGGCGAGCGCCACCACGGCGCTGCCGGCGGTCTTCGGGACCGCCGCGCCGAAGCAGAAGCCGATGGCCAGCGCGGTGAGGATCACACCGAGCACCGGGATCACCGCGTACTGGTGCGCGATGCCCGCGGTGCCCGCCGCGAAGACCGCCAGCCCGGCGGTCGCGGCCAGCGCGATCCAGGGCGCACGCCATCGGCGTCCCACCGCCAGCCCGGCCACCACGGCCAGGACCGGGAACGGCGCGGTCCAATCCGGCCGGGGCACCGCGATGATCGCGCTGCCCGCATTGGCCACCGCCACCGCGAGCAGCACCAGGGTGCCCTCGCGCCCGGGCAACAGCAGCGCCGCGACCAGCGCCGCGCCGATGGTGATGGCCGCGGCCACCCCGGCCTGCGCGACGGTGCCGGCATGCTGCACGAACCACTGCGTCGACAGTGTGGTCGCGGTGACCAGGATCAGCGCGGACAGGATCGGGCCCATCGCCAGATCGGTGTTCTCGTGTTCGCCCGCCGGTTCCGGCTGCTGGACGGCGATACCCGCGACCAGCATCGCAACGGCCAACATGAGCAGCCACACCGGTGGCGTTCCGGTCGACGCCCATGCGGTGAGAGGATTGCCCCGGCCGCCCGCGGGCGGCAGCGAGGTCTGGTCGGCGATCAGGATCGCGGACAGGGCGCCGATCAGGTACGCGCCCGTTGCGATGGGTTTGCCGAACACCGCGACCGCGAGCGCCCCGAGCAGGATGCCACTGAAGATGGAATCGACGTAGTTGGCGGTCGTCAGATTTCCCGGGATCGCCGCGTCGCGGTTCCACAGCTGGTCGATCAGAAGCACCACCGCGCTGCCGCTCGACACGATCCACGCCGTCTTGTGCCCGAGCGCGACCACCAGCGCCGCCGAGACCACCGCGAACGCCGCGCCGGCGGCGGCTGCGCGCGGCATGTTCAGCACCAGCAGATCCAGCTGCAGCACCGGGCCTTCGGAGGTCCAGCCCAGATCGAGGGGGGCCATGAGCAGCAGTCCGGCCACCGCCGCGCCCAGCAGGGCGGCCATCGCCTCGATCGGAACCGCGTAGCGTCGCAGCGCCAGGGGCGCCGTCCTGCCCGGCGGATCTGCCAACGCGAACCTCGCGCCCATCTCGTCACCTACTCCCTCGGTGATGCGACGCCTTCCGCGTTACAGCAATAACGAGCAGCTATCTCTCGCGACATTAACAGCTGCGGTATGTGGGAACCCTGAGAAGTGGAGTCGGTCACAGTCCTTCGGCGGGCCGGGGAGCGGGCCCGCGACACCGTCAGGCGCAGCGGAAACGGAAGATCGCCGGCGGGGTGACGCCCGGCGCGGAGGTGACCTGAACGGCCGGATCACTGTCCAGCGCACAGCCGATCGGGGTGCTGACCTGAACCCGGTAGCAGCCGAGCGCGCCGTTGTAGACGGCCGTGCCGTCGACGCCGGTGGTGAGAGTCGCCACATTCGCGCCGCTGCCGCAGGGCGCGATGTCGGCGGTCACGCCCGCCATGGGGAACTGCTCGGGGCCGTAGACCGCCTGCACCTTCACCGCGGGATCGGCGGGCGGTTCCGCGGAGGCGAGCGGGGCCAGGGCGCACGCGGCGGCGAGAGCGGATGTGACGAGCAGCGTGCGGCGCACCTTGTCTCCTTCGGGACGAGCCGAGGCAGTTCGCCTCTGCGGCCGACGATTCGGCCTCCGCGCCACTATAGGGACTCCCCGGTCCGATCGGTCACATTCCGACCGGCCGATCGCTCAGACCGCGGAGACCGCGCCGACCCGGCTCACGGCGGCCGCGCCGGTTGTCCGGCCGGCGGCGGCGCACTGCTCGGCGGTGAAAGCGACTGCCGCGCCGAGGACTTCGAGCTCGACCCGGTCGCCGACCGTGGGCGCGTCCACGCTCACCCGGCGCACCTGGACAGGTTCGGGGCAGCCGTCGAGATCGAGGGTGAGCAGGACATCCGCACCCCGGAACTCGAGGGCGCGCACGGTGGCGCAGCCGGCGTGACCGTCGGTGGCCGCCTGGGCCAGCAGCTGTTCGGGCCGCATCATGACCGCGCCCGCACCGGTCGGCGCGTTCACCTGCACCGGGATGCGGCCGAGCACGGTCTGGGCGGTCTCCGCGCCGATGGCGGCGTCGAGAAGCACTGTGTCGCCGAGGAATCCGGCCGTGAACAGGTCCGCGGGGGCCGCGTACACCTGCTCCGGGGTGCCGACCTGGGTGAACCGGCCCGAGCACATGACCGCGACCTGATCGGCGAAGGACAGTGCCTCCTCCTGATCGTGGGTGACCAGGATGCTGGTCATGCCCGCGGCGCGCAGGGTCTCGGCGACGGCCTGCCGGGTGGCGGCGCGGAGTCCGGTGTCCAGGGCGCTGAAGGGCTCGTCCAGCAGCATGAGATCGGGTTTGCGGGCCAGGGCGCGGGCCAGGGCGACGCGCTGCTGCTGGCCGCCGGAGAGCTGATGCGGCCGCCGATCCGCGTAGGACGGGTCGAGCGAGACCATGTCGAGCAGTTCGGCGACGTGCTGCCGGTGCCTGCGCCGCGCGCCCAGTCCCCCGCCGAGCCCGTAGGCGATGTTCTGCCCCACCGTCAGGTGCGGGAACAGTGCCCCGTCCTGGGCTACGTAGCCGATTCTGCGCCGATGCGACGGCACCGAGAAGCCCTGGCGGGTAATGGTTTCCCCGCCGACGGACACCGATCCGGCGTCCGGGTTCTCGAATCCGGCGATCACCCGCAGCAGCGTGGTCTTGCCGCATCCGGAGGATCCGACCACCGCCGTGGCGCTGCCGTCGGCGACGTCGAGGCTGATGCCGTCGAGCACCGGCGCCTGTCCGAAGGTCTTGCGAACCTGGTCTACGACAAGACGACTCACAGTCCCGCCGCCTTCCTGGATTGGGTGAACAGCAGATAGGTGACCGGCACCGAGACGATGATCATGATCAGCGCGTACGGCGCGGCGGCCGCGTAGTCCAATTCGCCCGACAGCTGCCAGAACTGCATGGCGAGGGTGTTGGTGCCGTTGGGGGCCAGCAGCAGGGTGGCGGTCAGCTCGGTGGCCACGGCCACGAACGCCATGGCCGCGGCCGCGGCCGCCGCGGGCGCGGTGAGCCGCAGGGTGACGCGGACGAAGGTGGCGGCCGGGGATTTTCCGAGCGCCTGCGAGGCCTCCTCCAGTCCCACCGGCACCTGCGCCAGCCCGGCACGCACGCTCACCAGCGCGCGCGGCAGGAACATGAGCGTGTAGGCGGCCAGGATGGTCGCGGCCGTCTGATAGAGCGCGGGCAGCCAGCGAATCGACACGGTCACCAGCGCCAGCGCGATCACGATGCCCGGCAGCGAACTGGTGATGTAGTTGGCCCCCTCGATGATCCGCGCGAACCGCGAGGTGGAGCGCACCGCGACCCAGGCCACCGGGAAGGCGCACAGGGTGGTGATCACCGCGGCGGTGGCGGCCAAACCGATGGTCTGACCGAGGGATTCGCCGATATCGGTGGTGTTCCACACCGCCGAGCCGCCGATCTTCAGCCACCGGCCGATGGTCCACAGCGGTACGCCCAGCGTCGCCGCCAGCGCGGCGGCCAGCAGCGCGAACAGGGGAATCTTGGCCAGGCCCAGGCGAATCCGGTTCGCGCCCCGCTGCGCGCCGCCGCCGATGCGGGCGTAGCGGGCCCGGCCGCGCACGGTGGCCTCACCGGCCAGCAGCACCAGGCACAGCACCACCAGCACGCCCGAGAGCGTGCTGCCCGCCGCGCCCGCGAAGCTGGACTGGTACTGCTGGAAGATGGCGGTGGTGAAGGTGTCGAACCGGATCATGGCGAAGGCGCCGTACTCGGCCAGCAGGTGCAGCGAGATCAGCAGTCCGCCACCGAGAATCGCCAGCCGCAGCTGCGGCAGCACGATGCGTGCGAAGACGGCGAGGGGCCCGGAGCCGAGGGCCCGGGCCGATTCCTCCACGGCGGGATCCAGCCGCCGCAGGGTGGCCGCCGCCGGGAGGTACACCAGCGGGAAGTACGAGACCGTCGAGACGAGCACGCCCGCCCAGAGCCCGTGCAGCGACGGGATGGCGCTGACCCAGCCGTAGCTGTTGACGAAGGCCGGAACCGCGAGGGGGGCGGCGAAGATCGGGCCCCACCAGGCCGCGCCCGGCACGTCGGTGCGCTCCACGATCCAGGCCAGGCCGATGCCCAGCGCCACGCAGATCGGCACGGTCAGCACCACCAGTTCGGCGGTGTTGCGCAGCAATTCGGCCACGCGCGGGCGGAACACCAGCTGTGCGGTCTCGTGCCATCCGGTCGAGACCAGGGTGGACACGATGTACCCCAGCGGCACGAAGGTGGCCGCCACCATGAGCAGGGCGGCGATCGTGACGATCGCGCCGGGCCGGATGGCCGATGCACTCGGGACCATCCTGGTCAGTGCCCGAGAGACCCTGCTGGGCAGGTCCTTCGCCGCCCGGGTGGGTACAGCGGTCCGAACAGCCACGGTTAGAGCAGACCCGCCTCGGTCATGAGCTGCGTGACCTTCTTGGCGTCCAGCTTGCTCGGGTCGATCTTGGGCGCGTCGAGCGAGGCCAGCGGCGGCAGCGCCGGGTTGGCCGCGACGTCCGAGGCCACCGGGTATTCCATGGAGTCACCGTCGCGCAGCACCTCCTGCCCCTGCTTGGAGGTGATGAAGTTCAGGAACTTCTGGGCGTTGGCCTGCTTCTTGCTCGACTTCAGCACGCCGCCGCCGGAGGTGGAGACGAAGGCGCCCGGGTCCTGGTTCTTGAAGTAGAACAGCTGGGTGTTGCCGCTGTTCTCCTTGGTCTTGGCCTGGTCGCGGTACCAGTAGTAGTGATAGATCACGCCGCCGTCGAACTGACCGGTGTTGGCGCCCTTCATGACGGTCGTGTTGTTCTGCGAGATGACCGCGTTGTCCTTCAGGCCCTTCAGCCAGGCCCGGGTCACGTCCTCGCCCTTCTGTACCAGCAGCGCGCCCACGATGGCCTGGAAGTCCGCGCCCGCGGGGGCGGCGCTCCACTTGCCCTTCCACTGCGGCTGCTGCAGGTCGAGCAGCGACTTGGGCAGCTGGTCGGCGGGCAGTTTGGCGGTGTTGTAGACGAAAACAGTTGAGCGGGCCGCGATTCCGGTCCACTTGCCGGTGGAGGGGCGGAACTGGTCCGGCACCTGGGCCAGGGTGTCCTTGTCGACGTCGGAGAACAGGCCGGCGTTCTCGACCAGCGCCATGGCCGGGGAGTTCTCGGTGAGGAAGACGTCGGCGGGCGAGTTCTTGCCCTCGGCCACGATCTGGTTGCCGAGGTCGGTGTCACCACCGTTGCGGAGGGTCACCTTGATGCCGGTGTCCTTGGTGAACGCGTCCACCCACTCCTTGGTGAGGGATTCGTGCTGCGCGTTGTAGACCAGGATCTCGTTGTCGTTCTTCGACGAGCTGGAGCAGGCAGTGGTCGCGCCGAGCACCGCGATCGCCGCCAGTGCGCCGGACACCAGTTTCCATCGAGCCGCCGTCATGACCGTCCTTTCGCTTGCCCAGCCTCGTCTATGAGGTTTGCCTAACCAACGTACCGTCCCATGTCACGGGTTCAAATGCCACCCCACCAATCGACACGGAATCGCTGTAGTCTGCGTGCGTTCCGGGGACGGCCCCGGACGGACAGCAACCGAAGATCGGCCGGAGTCGAAGGATCTCGATGAGCTTGCAGCGGCGTACCCCCTTGACCATCGGACTCGGCGTCGCCGCCGTGGTGCTCGTGGGAGGTGGCATCGCCACCGCGGTGACGTTGAACGGCAAGGACTCCGGACCGAGCGACGACAAGCGCGTCGAGACCGCGGTGCGCGATTTCTACGACGCGCTCTCCGCCGGCGGCGCGTCGCAGGCCGTCGGCAAGACCTGCGCCGGCGACCGCGCCCAGTACGACGCGCTGCCCGAGGCCCAGCGGAAGGCCATGGACCAGGGCAAGATCTCCATGAAGGTCGATTCGGTGCAGGGCATCACCATCACCGGCGACCGCGCCACGGCTGTCACCCTGGGCACGCTCACCCTGCCCGGCACCGCCGACAGCAAGCGTTCCACCGATGAACACCTGCGCAAGGAAGACGGCGTATGGAAGGTCTGTTCCACCGACGCGAAGTAGGACAGTCATGAGCTGCTGCGGCCCGAACCGCCGGCAGCTGCTGGGCCTGCTGGCGGCGGCCGCGGCCCTACCGCTGGCGGCGCCGAGTCCGGCTCGGGCACAGCCGGGTTCACTGGTGGCGACCGATCTCGAGGTCGTCACCATTACCGAGCAGTCGGCCGTCTTCACCTGGACGACGCTGGGCCCGGACGCGGCCGGCAACCCTGTTCCGGTGGAGACCGGCACCGAGGTCTGGCTCGGTCCCGCGGACGGGACCGGGCTGCGGCAGGTCTTCGGCGACCCGCAGCCGACCGCCTATCACTACGCCGAGGTCACCGGGCTGGAGCCCGGGCGCGCCTATCGGTTCGAGGCGCGTTCGCAGGGCATCGCGGCCGCGGCCGCGCTGAATGTCGCCACCCGCCAACCGAATACGCCGGAGGCGCAAGGGGTCTTCGCCACATTGGTGCCGCCGCCGGGCCGGCTGCTGCGAACCCTCGCCCTGTCCAATGACATTCACTTCGGCGAGGAGGTCAGCGGGCTCATCACCGCGGGCCTGCCGCCCGGCGTGCGCCAGGAGCCCGGTCTCGCACCGTATCCCGAGGTCATGCTGACCGCGCTGCTCGACGATATGCACCGGCCCGACCGTGCCGTCGACCATCTGCTGCTCGCCGGTGACCTCACCGCCGAGGCCACCCCGGACCAGGTGCGCGGCATCCACACCCACCTCGCGAACTGGGGTGCGCCGGGCCGGGACTGGTTCGCCGCCCGCGGTAATCACGACCGCCCGCACCTGGGTTCGGACTACGCGGACTGCAGCCCGTACCTCGACCACTACGACTGCTGGGGTGATTCCTTCACCGCCCGACAGCAATTGGCGGCCTACGAGGTCGGCGAGCTGCGCCTGATCGCCCTGGACACCACCCAGCTCGACGCCCCGGGCGGCACTGTGGACCGGTCCCAGCTCGACGAGCTGCGGGACCGGCTCACCGGCGACCCGGACCGTCCCACACTCGTTTTCGGTCATCACCCGGTCACCACCGAATCCGGCTGGTCCAATCTGGCCGGACCGAGCTTCATTCTCGATGCCGCGAATGCCGCCGAGCTGCAATCGATCTACCGCTCCGCGCCCGGCGTCTTCCTGCACCATGCGGGGCACACCCATCGCAACCGCCGTACCCGGCCCGATCTGCCCATTCCGGTGGAATTCCTGGAAGTGGCGGCGGCCAAGGAATATCCGGGCGGCTACACGCTGCTGCGCCTCTACGAGGGCGGCTACATGCTGAATTTCTACAAGACCCGCACCGAAGCCGCGCGGCGCTGGAGCACGCGGTCGCGGGGCGAATACTTCGGTCTGCTGCCCGAATACACGCTGGGCACGACCGCCGACCGCAATTTCGTGGTGTCGCGCGACCTCTCCGGCGTGATCGCGAGCTGAATACGAGAACGCCTCCCACATGTACGGGAGGCGTTCTCCGATGGAGCGACCGACGGGACTCGAACCCGTGTGACAGGCTTTGCAGGCCTGCTCCTGACCAACTCGGACACAGCCGCAGGGTGTACCCAATAGTGCGGCGAATCGCGCCTGCGGCCGAGGGTTTGAATCACCGTGATTCGTATGCGCCCCGCGGATCGGCTCGGCGCTGCGACCGACCGGTTCGCGACGTGCGATGATCGGGTCATGTCTCGACCACGTCCACTGCCACTCGACCCGATCGAGGAGGCGCACCGTCAGTGGACCGAGCACGGCTGGGGGGACGTGGCCGACGGAATGGCGGCGGTGACGTCGCTGGTGCGGGCGCAGCAGATCGTGATGGCGCGGGTGGACGAAGCCCTGCGGCCGTCCGGTTTGACCTTTTCCCGGTACGAGTTACTGATGCTGCTGAGTTTCAGCAAAACCGGCGCGCTGCCGATGGCGGTGGCCAGCGCCCGCCTGCAGGTGCACCCCACCTCCGTCACCAACACCGTGGACCGGCTGGAGGCGGCGCACTTGGTGAAGCGTGTGCCGCATCCCAGTGACCGGCGAGCGACGCTCATCGAAATCACCGATGCCGGAAGAGAATTGGTGGCCAGGGCCACCACCGAGCTGAACCGGCGAGTTTTCGCCGAGGCCGGACTGCCGCCGGAACGATTGCAATTGCTGCTGCAATTGCTGTCGGAGTTCCGGCAGAGCGCCGGCGACTTCGATCCGGGTAGCTCGCCGACACTATGGGCCGGTCAGTAACCGGTCAGCGACCCAGCAGCCATTTTCCTGCGTCATAGTCTTGGATTCGGCTCGCAAAAGGTTCACCATTGAGCGCATGGTGCTGGTCCTCGGGGTGTCGGCGGGCGCTGCTGGCGCACGTGCCATGCTCACCCATTCCGACCAGCCTCACCTGCCTCCCATCGACCGCTGCAAGGTCCTGCGCCGGGCCGGTGATCGCGGCATGGAGGACCCCGTCTTCGAGGCCATCCAGCAGATGCGCAAGTCGGCCGCCGAGCGCGACGAATTCATTACCGGCATCGCCGTGACCTGCCGCTCGGCCACCCACGCCGAGGCCATTCGCACCGCCGCGGGCCGCAACCGCCTCACGGTCATCGATGAGCCGGTGGCCCAGCTCCGATATCTCCGATTCACCCGGAAGCTACCGAGCGAGGGTTCGGTCCTGCTCTACGACCTGGGCGCGTCGGGACTGACCCTCACCCAGATCGACTGCCGCAACGATGCCGTCCTCGCCACCAAGCGCAGCACCGTCCTGGGTGGTGACGGCCACGACGCGCTGTTGCGCTGGCTGCTCACCCGCGCCGGGGTCACCGTGGATCTGGCCACCACCCGCCGCCAGAAGGAGGCGCTGGCCTCCGAGCGCGTCCTGGCCGTCTGCGACCCGATCACCGGGCAGCGCACCGTGGTAACCCGCAGTGATTTCGCCGAACTGGTCGAAGCGGGCATTCATCACTCGGCGTCCTTCGTCCGCCACATGATCGACGAGACCGGCATCCAGCCCGCCGGAATGGCGCTGCTGGGCGGCTGCACCCGCACCAAGAGCATCCGGGACGAGCTGAAACAGCAGCTGGGCTATCCGCTCATCTACGACCCCGAACCCGAATTCGTCTCCACCCGCGGCGCGGTCCTGCTGGCCGCCGAACGGCCATCGGCCCGCAGCATCCGCAGTGTGCGCCTGCCCCAGGCCGCCACCTCCCACGAGACCCCCGCCACCTCCCCCGTCTCCCGCCGCAAACTCGTTGCGGCAGTGGCCGTGACCGCCACCCTGGGCGGCACGATCGTCGGCGCGCTGGCCATGAACCGCGACGGCGGCGAACACCCCGACGGCAAGCCCCCGACCGTCGAAGTGGTCGGCCCGCCGAAACACGGCTGACGCCAGCGCCCGCGGCGATAACCTCGAGCACGAGGTCCGCCGAGCAATACCCGCCCCCTCTCGTCACCGTGCCCCGCTGCCTTCAGGCAGCGGGGCACGAGAGTTCCGAGAGGGGTTGCGGCGCTTACTTGTTGGTGAAGTTCGCCGGGCGCTTCTCGACGAAGGCGGCCATGCCTTCCTTCTGGTCCTCGGTCGCGAAGAGCGAGTGGAAGACGCGGCGCTCGAAGCGCAGGCCCTCGGTGAGGGTGGTTTCGAAGGCGCGGTCGACCGCTTCCTTGGCGATCATGACCGACGGCAGCGACATGGACGCGATGGTCTCGGCGACCTCCATGGCGGTGGCGACCAGGTCGGCGGCGGGCACGATGCGCGAGACCAGGCCCGCGCGTTCGGCTTCCTCGGCGTCCATATTGCGGCCGGTGAGGATGAGGTCCATGGCCTTGGCCTTGCCGACGGCGCGGGTGAGGCGCTGGGAGCCGCCCATGCCGGGGATCACGCCGAGCTTGATCTCGGGCTGCCCGAACTTGGCGGTGTCGGCGGCGAGCAGGATGTCGCACATCATGGCGAGTTCGCAGCCGCCGCCGAGGGCGTAGCCGGCGACCGCGGCGATGATGGGCTTACGGAATGCGACCAGTCGGTCCCAACCGGCGAAGTGGTCGGTCAGGAACATGTCCATATAGGACTTGGACTGCATCTCCTTGATGTCCGCGCCGGCCGCGAAGGCCCGGTCGGACCCGGTCAGCACGACCGCGCCGACCTCGTTGTCGTTCTCCAGCTCGTCCAGCGCCGCCGAAATGTCGGCCAGGACCTGCGAGTTCAGCGCGTTGAGGGCCTTCGGCCGGTTCAGCGTGATGAGGGCGACCCGCCCCTTGCGCTCCAGCAGAATGGTCTCGAAGTCGAGCCCACCCGTCGCCCCGCCACCACCCCTAACCGAATCGCTACGCGATGCAGTCATCGAACTTCCTCTCCAGATCGCTTGCGGATATCGGTGACGATAGCCGAGAAGTCCTTACCCGCTTCCTCCTGGTTGAAGCGGCTGTAGATCTCCGCCGCCAGCTGCCCGATCTGCCCGTCGACGCCGTTGGCCCGCAGCGCGTTCGCCGCGAGACCCAGGTCCTTGGACATGAGCGCGGTCGCGAAGCCGGGCCGGTAGTCATTGTTGGCCGGGCTGGCCGGAACCGGTCCGGGCACCGGGCAGTAGGAGGTCAGCGCCCACGACTGCCCCGAGGCGGTGGACACCACGTCGAAGAACTTGTCGTGGGTGAGCCCCAGCTTCTCGCCCAGCACAATGGCTTCCGAGAGCCCGATCATGGAAATGCCCAGCAGCATGTTGTTGCAGATCTTGGCGGCCTGACCCACGCCCGCGCCGCCGCAGTGCACGACCTTGCCGCCCATCACCTCCAGCAGCGGCAGCGCGTCGGCGAAGTCGGCGTCCGCGCCACCCACCATGAAGGTGAGGGTGCCCGCCGCCGCGCCCGCCACGCCGCCGGAGACCGGGGCGTCCAGGGCCCGATGTCCCGCTGCCGCAGCGAGTTCCGCTGCCTGCTTGGCATCGGCGACGTCGATGGTGGAGCAGTCGACGAACAGGGTGCCCGGCTTGGCGGCCGGGAGGATCTCGCCATAGAGGTCGAGCACGATGCGGCCGTTGGGCAGCATGGTGATCACGATGTCGGAGGCCGAAACCGCTTCCGCGGCAGTGGCGACCACGGTCGCCCCGTCCTGGCGCGCCTGCTCCTGTGCGGCGGGCACGGGATCGAAGGCGAGGACGTCGTATCCGGCCTCGACCAGGTTGGCGGCCATGGGTCCGCCCATGTGGCCCAGCCCCAGGAACCCGACCTTGGTGTTAGTGCTCATTGCTCGTCCTTCAATGCTCTATTCGCCTGAAACAGGTGCGGCCAAACCCAATTCGCGATCGCCGAGCGCGCCGAAGTAGGCGTCCACGTCGGCGTCGGTGACGTCCGCCAGGGTGGCGGGCGACCACTGCGGGTTGCGGTCCTTGTCGATGACCTGGGCGCGGATGCCCTCCACCAGGTCGTGGGTGTTCAGGGAGGCGACGGAGACCCGGTACTCCTGGTTCAGCGCCGTCTCGAGGTCGGCGGCCCGGCGCGCATCGCGCAGCGAGCGCAGCGTGACCTTCAGCGCCACCGGCGATTTCGACAGCACGTCGGCGGCGGCCTTGGCGGCCTCGGCCCGGCCGTCGAGCTGCAGCCGGTGCACGATCTCCTCGACGGTGTCCGCGCTGTAGCAGGAGTCGATCCACTCCTGCTGTGCCACGAACTCCGAGACCGGTGCGGGCTGTGCGAACTTGGCGATGGCCACGTCGACCTCGGCGGTGGTCAGCGCCTCCAGCAGCGCCGGAATGTGTTCCGACGGAACGAAATAGTCGGCGAACCCGGCCGCGATGGCGTCGCCGGCGGACATGCGCGCGGTGGTGAGCGCGACATGGGTGCCGATCTCGCCGGGCGCGTGCGCCAGCAGGTAGGTGCCGCCGACGTCCGGGATGAAGCCGATGCCGGTCTCGGGCATGCCGACCATGGACCGCTCGGTCACGATGCGGTGCGAGGCGTGCCCGGACAGGCCGACGCCGCCGCCCATGACGATGCCGTCCATGACCGCGACATACGGCTTCGGGTAGCGGCCGATGAGGGCATTGAGGATGTACTCGTCGCGCCAGAACGTGCCGCTCGGGGAATCCGCGGCCACCTCGGGCGAATCACCCTGGGCCACAGCGTGCTCGGCGTCGTTGTGGATGGCGACGATGTCGCCGCCCGCGCACAGCCCGCGCTCGCCCGCGCCGGTGAGCACCACCGCGCGCACCTCGTCGTCGTCCGCCCAGGCCCGCAGCGCGTCCAGGATGGTCAGCGCCATCGGGTGATTGAGCGCATTGATGGCCCGGGGCCGGTTGAGCGTGATCAGGCCGAGGCCGTCGCGCCGCTCGATCAACACCTCGGGTTCGTGCACCGTGCTCTTCGATGCCTCAGCGCTCATGCTGTTTCCTTTCTGGCGCGAACGGGGTCCTCCGTGGTTACGCAGGCTGCTGCCTCCGGACCCTGACCGTTCACGCCGCCCCTACCACCGAGCGGGCGACGACCACCCGCATGATTTCGTTCGTGCCCTCGAGAATCTGATGCACCCGCAGGTCGCGGACGATCTTCTCGATGCCGTATTCGGCCAGGTAACCGTAGCCACCGTGGAGTTGCAGGGCCTTGTTGGCCACCTCGAACCCGGCGTCGGTGGCGAACCGCTTGGCCATGGCGCACAGCTCCACCTTGTCGGGGGCGTCGGCGTCCAGCGCGGCCGCGGCCCGCCACAGCAGGGTGCGAGCGGCCTCCAGCGAGGTGCGCATATCGGCCAGCTCGAACTGCAGAGCGGTGTTGTCCAGCAGTCGCGAGCCGAACGCCTTGCGCTGGGCCATATAGGCCACGGTCCGATCGAGCGCGGCCTGCGCCCCGCCCATGGAGCAGGCGGCGATGTTCAACCGTCCGCCATTGAGCCCGTTCATGGCGATGCGGAAGCCGTTGCCCTCCTCGCCCAGCAGGTTGGCCGCCGGGATCCGGGCGTTGTCGAGAATGACCTGCCGGGTGGGCTGCGCGTTCCAGCCCATCTTCTTCTCGTTGGCCCCGAAGGACAGCCCGGGCGTATCGGCCGGGACGATGAAGGCCGAGATCCCGCGCGCCCCTTCGCTTCCGGTGCGCGCCATGATCACGTACACGTCGGTGCTGCCCGCGCCGGAGATGAACTGTTTGACGCCGGTGAGCAGGTAGTCGTCGCCGTCACGGACGGCCTTGGTGCTCAGCGCCGCCGCGTCGGAGCCGACGCCCGGCTCGGTCAGCGCGTAGGAGGCCAGCAGGTCCATGGAGCTCAGCCCCGGCAGCCACCGATTGCGTTGCGCCGCATCGCCGTAGGTGTCGATCATCCACGTGGCCATATTGTGGATGGAGATGTAGGCGGCCACGGCCGGGCAGCCGGTGGCCAGCTGCTCGAAGATGCGCACGGCGTCCAGCCGCCGCAGCTCCGAGCCGCCCACGTCCTCGCGCACGTAGATGCCGCCCAGGCCGAGCGAGCCCGCCTTGCGCAGCACGTCCACCGGGAAGTGCTTGCGCTCATCCCATTCCAGGGCATTGGGCGCGAGCAGCTCGTCGGCGAAGGAGCGGGCGGTCTCGACGATCGCCTTCTCGTCCTCGTCAAGTACGAACATCAGGTCAGTCCATGGTCGGGATGACGAAGGCGTTGACGGCGGAGCTGGCGGAGCCGCCCGCGAACGCAGCTCCGTTCCGCAGCCCTTCCGGCCAGCGCTGCGTCACCGTCTTGGTCTTGGTGTAGAAGCGGATCGAGTCCGGGCCGTGCTGGTTGAGGTCGCCGAAGCCGGAGCGCTTCCAGCCGCCGAAGGTGTGGTACGCGATCGGCACCGGGATCGGGACATTGATGCCGACCATGCCGACCTGGACGCGGGCGGCGAAGTCGCGGGCGGTGTCGCCGTCGCGGGTGAAAATGGCGACGCCATTGCCGTATTCGTGCTCGTTGGGCAGGCGCAGCGCCTCTTCGTAGTCCTTGGCGCGGACCAGGGCCAGCACCGGGCCGAAGATTTCTTCCCGGTAGATCCGCATCTCCGGGGTGACGCGGTCGAACAGCGAAGCGCCCGCGAAGAATCCGTCCTCGCCGCCCTCGACGACCAGGCCGCGTCCGTCGATCACCAGTTCCGCGCCCTCGTCGACGCCGATCTGGACGTAGTTGTTCACCCGGTCCACGCCGTCGCGGCCGACCAGCGGGCCGAAGTCCGCGCCCGGGTCGTCGGAGACGCCGACATTGAGCTTGTTGATGCGCTCGATGAGCTTGGCGCGCAAGCGATCCGCGGTCTCCTCGCCCACCGGCACGGCGACCGAGATGGCCATGCAGCGCTCGCCCGCGGAGCCGTAGCCCGCGCCGATGAGCTGGTCGGCCACATCGTCGAGGTCGGCGTCCGGCATCACGATGGCGTGGTTCTTGGCCCCGCCGAAGCACTGGGCGCGCTTGCCGTTGGCGGAGGCGGTCTCGTAGATGTACTGCGCGATCGGGGTGGAGCCGACGAAGCCGACGGCCTTGATGCGCTCGTCGTGCAGCAGCGTGTCGACGGCTTCCTTGTCGCCGTTGACCACGTTGAAGATGCCGGCGGGCAGTCCGGCCTCGAGGAACAGCTCGGCCAGCCGCAGCGGCACCGAGGGGTCGCGCTCGGAGGGCTTGAGCACGAAGGCATTACCGCAGGCCAGCGCCGGTCCGGCCTTCCACAGCGGGATCATGGCCGGGAAGTTGAACGGGGTGATGCCCGCGACCACGCCCAGCGGCTGCCGCATGGAGTACACGTCGATGCCGGTGCCGGCGCTCTCGGTGTACTCGCCCTTGAGCAGGTGCGGGATGCCGACGGCGAATTCGATGACCTCGAGGCCACGCTGGATATCGCCCTTGGCGTCGGCGATGGTCTTGCCGTGCTCGCTGGAGAGCAGCGCGGCCAGCGAATCCATCTCGTCCTGCACCAGGGTCAGGAACTTCATCAGGATCCGGGAGCGCTTCTGCGGGTTCATGGCGGCCCAGGCCGGCTGTGCGGCGGCGGCATTCGCGATGACCGCCTCGACCTCACTCTTGCTCGCCAGCGGCACCCGTGCCTGAACCTGGCCGGTGCTGGGGTTGAACACATCGCCGAAGTTGCCCGAAGTTCCCGGGACGTGCTTCCCGCCGATGAAGTGGGTGAGTTCGCGAGCCATGCCAGTCCTGTCTCGATGCTTGCGCGCCGATTGCGCGGTCTGTGGCGATCCTATAGTTGGACATCCAAGTATTGGCTGTGGGATAATTCACAGCACCCAGAGAGCCTCCGAGAGTTGGAGCAACCGCATGCCCGATCTGCATGTCCCGGTTCATCCAGTGCGGTTCGTGACCGCAGCGGCGCTGTTCGACGGCCATGACGCCGCCATCAACATCATGCGAAGAATCCTGCAGGCCCAGGGAGCCGAGGTGATTCATCTGGGGCACAACCGGGCCGTGCGCGAGGTCGTGGACGCGGCCGTCACCGAGGACGTGCAGGGCGTCGCGGTCAGCTCGTATCAGGGCGGGCACATCGAGTACTTCGAGTACTTGGCGCAGGCCTTGAAAGAGGCCGGGGCCGAGCACGTGAAGATCTTCGGCGGGGGCGGCGGGGTGATCATTCCCGAGGAGATCGCGCGGCTGGCCGAGTCGGGGGTGACCATCTTCTCGCCGGAGGACGGGCAGCGGCTCGGGCTGCCGGGGATGATCAACCACCTGATTTCGGCTTGCGACGTGGATCTTTCCCACACGCCCGCGGCGGTGGAAGCGGTGCTGAGCGGGGATCGGGCGGCGCTGGCGCGGACCCTCACCTGCCTGCAGCAGGGGACGCTGCCGGAGGCGGACCGAGCGGCGCTGGCGGCCGCCGCGACCGTGCGGCATGTGCCCGTGCTGGGCATCACCGGCACCGGCGGATCCGGAAAGTCCTCGCTCACAGACGAACTCGTGCGGCGGTTGCGCACCGATCAGCAGGACAAGCTGCGGGTCGCGGTACTGGCGGTGGACCCGACCCGGCGGCGCGGCGGGGGTGCGCTGCTGGGCGACCGGATCCGGATGAACGCCCTCGACGGCGAACGGGTCTACTTCCGGTCGCTGGCCACCCGGGGCGAGCGGGAACTGCCGCACGATATCGACACCATGGTGATCGCCTGCAAGGCAGCGGGATTCGATCTGGTGATCCTGGAGACGCCCGGCATCGGCCAGGGTGACGCGGCCATCGCCGAGCACGTGGACGTGTCGCTGTACGTGATGACGCCGGAGTTCGGCGCGGCCTCCCAGCTCGAGAAGATCGACATGCTCGATTACGCGGATGTGGTGGCCATCAACAAGTTCGAGCGGCGCGGGGCCGAGGACGCGTTGCGCGATGTGTCGCGGCAGCTGGTACGGAATCGGGAGGAGTTCCACGCCACGCCCGAGGACATGCCGGTCTTCGGCACCAGCGCGGCGACCTTCAACGATGACGGGGTGACGGCGCTCTACCAGCACCTGAGCGGATTGCTCGCCGAGCAGGGGCTGCCCTTGCAGGAAGGCGTGCTGCCGCGGGTGGCCACCCGCACCTCCACCCGCTTCGCCCAGATCATTCCGCCCGCCCGCGTGCGCTATCTGGCCGAAATCGCGGAAGCCGTGCGGGATTACCATGCCGGCACCGCGCGCGAGATGGAAGCCGCGCGGCGTATCCAGCGCCTGGAGCAGGTACTCGCCGAGCTGCCGGGCGACGGCGCGCTCCCGGCCGCCCCGGCGAGCGCGACCACCAGCGATGCCGCCGCCTCCGATGCCGCCGGAGAGGTGCTGCGCGGGCTGCTCGCGCAGGCTCGCGCCGGCCAGACGCCGGAAACCGCTGCGCTGCTGGCGGAATGGCCCGCGGTCGCGGAATCGTACCGGGGCGACGAACAGGTGGTGCGGGTCCGCGATCGGGAGCTGCGGACGGCGCTGCGCCGGGAGACCTTGTCCGGCAGTTCGATTCCCCGGGTGGCGCTCCCCCGCTTCACCGATCACGGTGAGCTGCTGCGGTTCCTGCGCTCGGAGAACCTGCCGGGACGCTTCCCGTTCACGGCCGGGGTGTTCCCGTTCAAGCGGGACAACGAGGATCCGGCACGCATGTTCGCGGGCGAGGGCGATGCCTTCCGCACCAACCGCCGGTTCAAGGTGCTCTCCGAACACGCCGAGGCCAAACGGCTTTCGACCGCGTTCGACTCGGTCACGCTGTACGGGCACGACCCGGCCGAGCGGCCGGACATCTACGGCAAGGTCGGCACCTCCGGGGTGTCCATCGCCACCCTCGACGATATGAAGGCGCTCTACGACGGCTTCGACCTCGACGCGCCCGCCACCTCGGTGTCCATGACCATCAACGGTCCCGCGCCGACGATTCTGGCCTACTTCCTCAATGCCGCCATCGATCAGGCGGTGGCGGAGTTCGCGGCCGAGCAGGGCCGCGAGCCCACCCCCGACGAGGCGGCCGGCCTGCGCGCCCGCACCCTGGCCACGGTGCGCGGCACCGTGCAGGCCGACATCCTCAAGGAGGACCAGGGCCAGAACACCTGCATCTTCTCCACCGAGTTCAGCCTGCGCATGATGGCCGACATCCAGGAGTGGTTCGTGCGCAACGGCGTTCGCAACTTCTACTCGGTATCCATCTCCGGCTATCACATCGCCGAGGCCGGGGCGAACCCGATCAGCCAGCTGGCCTTCACGCTGGCCAACGGCTTCACCTATGTGGAGGCGTATCTCGCGCGGGGCATGGACATCGACGACTTCGCGCCCAACCTGTCGTTCTTCTTCTCCAATGGCATGGACGCCGAGTACTCGGTGATCGGCCGGGTGGCGCGGCGCATCTGGGCGATCGCCATGCGCGACCGGTACGGGGCCAACGAGCGGTCGCAGAAGCTGAAGTACCACGTGCAGACCTCCGGGCGGTCACTGCACGCACAGGAGATGAGCTTCAACGACATTCGCACCACACTGCAGGCGCTCATCGCGGTGTACGACAACTGCAACAGCCTGCACACCAATGCCTACGACGAGGCGGTCACCACGCCGACCGCGGAATCGGTGCGCCGGGCGCTGGCCATCCAGCTCATCATCAACCGGGAGTGGGGGCTCGCGATGAACGAGAACCCGCTGCAGGGCAGCTTCATCATCGACGAGCTGACCGATCTGGTGGAGGAGGCGGTGCTGCGCGAGTTCGAGCGGATCAGCGAGCGCGGCGGGGTGCTCGGGGCCATGGAGACCGGCTATCAGCGCGGGCGGATCCAGGACGAGTCCATGCTCTACGAGCACCGCAAGCACGACGGCAGCCTGCCCATCATCGGGGTCAATACCTTCCGCAATGGGCACGAGGAAGCGCCTCGGGTACTGGAACTGGCCCGCGGCACCGAGGCGGAAAAGCAGTCTCAGCTGCAACGAGTCCGCGAATTCACCGATCGGCACCGGGATGCGGCGCCGGCGGCGCTGGCCCGGCTCGCGGCCGCCGCGGCGAGCGACGAGAATGTTTTCGAGGTGCTGATGGATGCCGCGCGAGTGTGCACACTCCAGCAGGTCACGGACACCTTCTTCACGGTGGGCGGCCAGTACCGGCGCAATGTCTGATTAAAACGTCCGATTCTGCTGCGTGCCGATTTCCGATCGATAGCAATTTCTCAGCTATATCTGAATCATTCGGTTCGATCACAGCTGACATTCGATTCAGATCGGGGAATCGGGGTCGGGGAGGACAGGAAGACCATGATGCGTCACACCACCCGGAGAACCACTGCCAGACTGATCGCCGTCGCACTGCCCGTCGCGGCCGCCGCCACCCTGTTCGCGGGCGTGGCCTCGGCGGCAGCGCCGGACAGCGCGCCGGCCCCGGCGGTACAGCCGGTCCAGGCCACCCCGGTCGCCGACGGCGTCCCGTTGGCCCCGGTGACCACCGACCCGAATGCCCAGTTCCCCGACCCGGCCGTGAACGGCGCGGCCGCGGGCGCGCTCACCGGCAGTGCGGGCGGCGCGGCCCTCGGATCGGTCGTCGGCTCCGTCCCCGGCATGATCGGCGGCTCGGCCCTCGGCGCCCTGATCGGCGGCGGCATCGGCGCCCTGGTCGGCATCCTCGACCCCAGCGTCATCCCGCAGGTGCTGCCGTAACCGCGAATCGCACCACCGCACAACAACTGTGCCGCGCCCACCTCGCCGGGCGCGGCACAGTCGTCTACCGACCCGCCGGGATACCGGCCGGGCGACGACCGCGGCGGTGTCTCCGGGGCGGCGAGGACGTGGCGTGCTTCGATGTCCGAACACGCGAGCTCGAACGGATGGGCGTGGAACAATCCGAACAGGCTGACCCAGACGGAAGGGACCTCATGGACCTCGCGGGAATGACTGTCGTGGACGCCCACATTCACCAGTGGGATCCGCTCACCACGCCACGTGAGTTCAGCGGGCTGGCGAAGCTGTTCCGCTATGTGCCGGTGCCGATCGATCTGGCGAAACGGCTGGCGCCGCGGCGCGACCGCGAATTCGTCGGGGATCCAACACCTGTCATCCATCCGTACCTGCCGCGCGACTACCAGGAAGACGCGGGAGACGTGCCGGTCGAGGCCATCGTGCACATCGAGGTGGAGTGGGTCGGCAAGGGTCCGCTCGGGCCCGCCGACGAAACCCGATGGGTGAGCAGCCTGCCCTTCGGCGTGGACACCCCCGCGCTCGGGGCGATCATGGGCGCGGGCGACCCCACCGCCGCCGAGTTCGCCGAACTGCTCGACGCGCACCGGGCCGCCTCGCCGCTGTTCCGGGGCATTCGCGCCCGCGTCGAATACCACCCGGACCCGGACGTGCGCGCGACCTGCAAGACACCGGGCCTGCTCACCTCCCCCGCCTTCCTGGAAGGCTTCGGCGCGCTCGCCGACCGCGAGCTCGCGTTCGAGGCGTGGGTGTACTCGGGACAGCTGCCCGAGGTGGCCGCGCTGGCCGAGCGCTATCCCGGCACCACCATCGTGCTCAACCATCTCGCCACGCCCGCAGGCATTTTCGGGCCGGTCGGGCGGAACACCGGGCGCAATCCCGGGCAGCGGCGTGAGCTGTTCGTGCGCTGGCGCGACGACCTCACCGCGCTCGCCCAGCACGCCAATGTGGTGGCCAAGGTGAGCGGCCTGATGATGCCGATCCTCGGGCATCCGGTGCCGCGGCGGGGTCAGCCGACCCCGGTTCCGGTACTGCTGGAACGGATTTCGCCGATGCTGGAGCACGCGCTCGACGTGTTCGGGGCCGATCGGCTCATCTGGGGCTCGAATTTCCCGGTGGACAAGCCGATTACGAGCATCCCGAATGCCGCGCAGGCGGTGGCCGGCGCGCTGGCCGGGCACGGGGCCGACGACAAGGCCATCGAGCAGATCTTCCGCCGCAATGCCGAACGGGTGTACGGGATCGACCTGCGCTGAGCCCGCTCCCCGGGACCGATTTGCCGCGTCTGCCTTTGCCGGAGGGTCGCTGTGGCTATCGTGATGCGCCATGGAACGGATCCTGCGGATCGGAATGGGTTTCTGGGAGTCCCGGACCTTGCTCAGCGCAGTCGAACTCGGCGTGTTCACGGTGCTCGGGCATCGGCAACTGACCGCCGAACAGCTACAGCGCGAACTGGGCCTGCATCCGCGGTCCGCCGGTGACTTCTTCGACGCGCTGGTGGCCATGGAGATGCTGCGGCGCACCGACGATCGGTACGCCAATACCGCTGACACCGCCACCTATCTGGACAGCACCGGCAGCGAGTACATCGGCGGCTTCCTGGAGATGGCCGCGGCCCGGCTCTACCCGTTCTGGGGCCGGCTCACCGAGGGCCTGCGCACCGGGCAGCCGCAGAACGAGGCCCGCGACGGCGGCGACTTCTTCACCACGCTCTACCGGGATCCGCAGCGGCTCTATGACTTTCAGCGCGCCATGACCGGGCTGTCGCTGCCCAGTGCGCACGCCCTCGCCGAGGTGTTCCCGTGGCATCGCTGGAAGTCGATGGCCGATATCGGCACTGCCCAGGGCGCGCTGCTGCGCACCGTCCTGGAGACCAATCCGCACCTGCACGGCATCGGCTACGACCTGGCGGCGGTGGAGCCGATCTTCACCGAATACAGTGCGCCGGTGGCGGATCGGGCCATCTTCCAGGCCGGCGACTTCTTCAGCGATGAGCTGCCCGAGGCCGATGTCCTGGTCTTCGGCCACATCCTGCACGACTGGGACCTGCCCACCAAGCTCATGCTGCTGGAGAAGGCCCACCGCGCCCTCCCCGACGGCGGCGCCATCCTAGTCTACGAGTCGCTCATCGACGACGACCGCCGCACCAATCTCTCCGGTCTGCTGATGAGCCTCAACATGCTCATCGAGACACCCGGCGGCTTCGACTACACCGCCGCGGACCTGCGAACCTGGCTGGCCGACACCGGTTTCCGCGACCCGCAGACCGAACACCTCGCCGGGCCGGAGTCCATGGTCTGGGCGGTGAAGTAGCCGCTAACCCGGCAGAGCGAGGTACTGCGCGCCGAGCAGATCGGCGGTGCGGCTGACGTGGTCGACGATGCGGGTGGCGTCGGCGTCGATGGCGCCCGTGCGCCAGGCGGTCAGGAGTTCGATGAAACCGCCGATGCCCATGAGAACGCCCATGCGCAGGTCGGATTCGTCGACACCGGGCCGCAGGTAGGGGCGGGCGGTGGCGATCAGCAGGTCGGTGGCCTCGGTGAGCATGGCGGTGCGGCGCTCCTCGAGGATGCGGCTGCCGGCATGGTCGCCGAACAGGATGCGCGCCGGGCCCTCCGACTGCAGGGCGACCGCGCGGGCGATGGCCAGGCGCAGAATGCCGAGCGCCGGATGCTCGAGGTTCTCGGCGACCACCGCCGAGAGTTCCGCCAGCACCTGGAATCCGACCTCGTCCCAGACCGCGCCCAGCAGTTGGTCGCGATCGGCGAAGTGCTCGTAGAAGTAGCGGTCATTGAGGCCCGCGCGGGTGCACACGCCACGCATGGTCACTGCGGCCCAGCCGTTTTCGAGCCAGATGTCCAGCGCCGCCACGATCAGCCGCTCGCGGCGCTCGGCGCGGCGTTCCTCCTGGGTGCGGCCGCCCCAGGTGCCGCCGCGCCGGGTCGGCGCGGGCCCCGGGGACACGTCGGCGGCTGCCGGTGCGGGCACGTCCATAGTTGACAAAATAGCGCACCGGGAGCCTAATTGGTGGCAGGTGCGGCCAGTGGTGGCACACGCCACCAATTGACTGCCCGGACGGCACGGCCCCGGGAGTTCCCATGCGACTCAACCCCTTCGGCGGACCCCGCCGCACCCAGCAGGCGGACGCAGTGGTGACCGGCGCGGGCAGCGGCATCGGCCGCGCCTTCGCGATCGAGATCGGCAAGCGCGGCGGGCGGGTGGTCTGCTCCGACATCGACGCCGGGCGCGCCCGCGACACCGCCGAAATGATCGGCGACACCGGGGGAAAGGCCTTCGACACCGTCTGCGACGTGAGCAGCCTGGACCAGGTGACCGTGCTGGCGAACACCGCCGAGGAATGGTTCGGCAAGAGCCCGGATCTGGTGGTCAACAATGCCGGCATCGGGCGCGGCGGCACGCTCATCGGCGACACCCCGCCCGCGGAATGGCATCAGGTGCTCGACGTCAATCTGTGGGGCGTCATCCACGGCTGCCACGTCTTCGCGCCCCGGCTGCGCGCGAGCGGGCACGGCTCGATCGTGAACGTGGCCTCCGCGGCCGCCTTCGGGTCCGCGCCGCGCATGGGCGCCTACAACGTGAGCAAGGCCGGGGTGCTGGCGCTGTCGGAAACGCTGGCCGCGGAACTGTCCGGCACCGGCGTCACCGTCACCGTGCTGTGCCCCACCGGGGTGCGGACCAACATTCTGGAAGGTGTGGAGATCGGCGACGAGACCATCCAGCTCTGGGGCGACCGCCTCCTCCGCTGGACCGGTCGCCCGCCCGCGTCCATCGCCCGCGCCACCCTCGACGCGGTGGATCACGGTCAGCTGTACGTGGTCCCGCAGCTCGAGGCCAAGGCGATCTGGCAGTCCAAGCGACTGCTGCCCGAGACCTACACCCGCGCCGCCGGATTGCTGGAGCGGCTGGTGCGGTAGCCACAACGGCAAGGAGTTGAACAATGGCGTTCGCGTATTCCGACATGCTCGGTGTCGTCCAGGATCGGCAGTGGGCGCTGGCCGATCTCGACTGGGACGCACCGGGAGCCGAGCTCCTCACCGATGAGCAGCGACCCGCGCTCGCGGCCTTCATGGCCGATCTGGTGTGGATCGAGCACGTCGGCGCCCGCGGGTTCGCGGCGCTCACGCTGCGCGCGCCCGACGGGCCGCTCAAGGAGATCTACCGGTACTTCCACGCCGAGGAGCAGAAGCACGCCAATGCCGAACTGGCCCTGATGCGGCGCTGGGGCATGCTCGACGGGGACGCGATGCCGCTGCCCAACAAGAACATCCGGCTCGTCATCGAATGGCTGGACCGGTACGGGGACGATCTGTCCTTGCCGGTGCTCGGCACCGTGATCCCCTCGCTGGAGTGCGCGCTGGACGGGGCACTGGTGAAGTTCCTGCTCGACGAGGTGCGGGATCCGCTGTGCCACGAGGTGTTCCGGCACATCAACAGCGACGAGTCCCGGCATCTGGCGGTGGGGTTCCAGGTGCTCGAGCAGCTGGGTGCGGGGCCGCTGCGGCGAATAGCCATCGAGACAGCGGGTTTCGCGCTGCGCCCCACCTTCCTGCTCGGCGCGCTGCTGTACACGCCGCTGCTGTCCCGCATGTCCGCCAACATCATGGCGATGGGGCTGGACGAGGAGAAGCTCTGGAATGCCGTGCGGCGCTATGAGAAAGCCGGTGAGCGCAGCCCGGACATCAAGCGCATGCCGCTCTACCACGTGGTCCGGCTGCACGGCATGGCCACCATCAACCACTGGCAGCCGATCCAGGGCATCAACGATGCCCTGAACAAGGCCATCGACCACTTTCCCGTGCGCTTCCTGCGCCACACCCCCTCCTGGTCCAAGGCCCTGACCTACGAGCCGGTGGCGAAATGACCACCCCGATCCGCCGGAGCGACCCGGGCAGAGCCCGCGACGCCTACACCGGCCCCCGGATTCGCTGCACCCACTGGCGTGACCAGCACGAGCTGGACCGCCTGCACGTCGCGGTCATCGGCAGCGGCGCCGCACTGGCCCGGGTGGTGCCGCCGATCGTCGCCCAGGCGCGCAGGGTAACCGTGTTCCAGCACGATCCGATCTGGATTCTGCCCACCCCATCCGTGCCCGGAGCCGGAATTCTGCTGCGTCAGTTGCCCGCCGATGCGCTGGGACGGCTACCCAGCGACTCCGCGCCGCCGTTGCCCGGAGATCCGGCACGCCAGGACGAGCGTGGGGCCGGGCGCCAGGGAGACAGCACCGCGCCGGCCGACAGGGTTGCAGAGGAACGCGGTCCAACACGAGCGCCGCGCGCAGACGGTCGACCGCATCCCCGATCCAGGGAGGTTGCCCGTGGAGCTCCGAGGCCCGTCCTGAGCGCGCTGGGCGTCTCAGGGCTGGGCGTCCTGCGCTGGTGCGCTCAGCAGGCGCTGCGGCGGGCGGCCGCGGCGAATCTGCGTGCGCAGGTCGGGGATTCGTGGCAGCGGCGGCAGCTGACGCCGGATCGGCCCGCCGCGGTGCGGGTGCACAGTCGCTACTACCGGGCCCTGCGGCAGCGGAACTGCCGGCTCATCAGCTGGCCCATCGCCCGGCTCGCGCCGCTCGGGATTCGCACCGTGGACGGGGTCGAGCATCGGGTGGACTGCATCATCTACGCGGAGGACGCATCGTGACAAAGACCGTCGTGGACCACGAGATCGTCATCGTGGGCGCGGGATTCTCGGGAATCGGGACCGCGATCGCGCTGCACCAGGCCGGTTTCGACGATTTCGTCATGATCGACGAGGCGGACGGGGTGGGCGGCACCTGGCACTGGAACACCTATCCCGGTATCGCCGTGGACATTCCGTCGTTCAGCTACCAGTACTCGTTCGAGCAGCAGCGCTCCTGGTCGCGGGTGTACGCGCCCGGACGGGAGTTGAAGGCGTACGCCGAGCATTGCGTCGAGAAATACGGGCTGCGGCCGCGGATCCGGTTCGGCACCACCATCGCCCGCGCCGACTTCGACGATGTGCTGCACCTGTGGCGGGTACGCACCACCGACGGCGACGAGCTCACCTGCCGCTTCCTGATCGGCGCGACCGGGGTGCTGACCCGGCCCAAACTGCCCGATATCCCCGGCGCGGACCGGTTCCGGGGCGAGACCATGCACACCGCGCGCTGGGATCACGGGATCGATCTGCGCGGCAAGCGGGTCGGCATCATCGGCACCGGGGCCTCGGCCATCCAGATCATTCCCGAGATCGCCCCGGAGGTGTCGGAACTCGTTGTCTTCCAGCGCACTCCGATCTGGTGCCTGCCCCGGCCCGACGCGCCCCTGCCGCCGCCGGTGCGCGCCCTGATGCGGCTGCCCGGCGGGCAGTTCCTCACCCGCTGGCTCAGCCAGGCATTCGTCGAGCTGACCTTCCCGCTCTCGGCGCACTACTACAAGGTGCTGCCCATGGTGAAGCTCGGCGAGCGCACCGGGCTGGCCCACCTGCGCGACCAGGTGCAGGACCCGGTCGTCCGGGAGCAGCTCACGCCGAAATACGCGCTGGGCTGCAAGCGCCCGTCGTTCTCCAACGACTACCTGAAGACCTTCAACCGCGAGAACGTCACGCTGGAAACCGATCCCATCACCGAGATCACCGCCACCGGACTGCGCACCACCGGCCGCCACCACCAGGTCGACGTGCTCATCCTGGCCACCGGCTTCAAGGTCATGGAGTCCGGCAATATGCCCACCTTCGACCTGCACGGCAGCGGCGGCCTGCGCCTCGAGGACTGGTGGGACACCCACCGCCTGCAGGCCTACGAGGGGGTCAGTGTGCCCGGCTTCCCCAACTTCTTCACCATCATCGGCCCCTACGGCTACAACGGCGCGTCCTACTTCACCCTCATCGAGATGCAGACCACCCACATCCTGCGCCTGCTCCGCAATGCCCGCCGCCGCGCCGCCACCCGCATCGAGGTCACCCCCGAGGCCAACGAGCGCTACTTCCAGGAAATGCTCGCCCGCCGCGGCACCCAGGTCTTCTGGCAGGACAGCTGCACCCTGGCCAACTCCTACTACTTCGACAAGAACGGCGACGTCCCGCTGCGCGCCATGAGCACCCCCGAAGCCGCCTGGCGCGCCGCCCATTTCGACCTGCGCGACTACCAGTTCGAGTCCCTGGACGAACTCCGCACGACGGGCCGTCCCGCCGCCCGCACCGCCACGGCCTGACCGTCAGCGCTGCAGCGGCGGGGCCACGGCCGACGTGCACCCGCACCGACTCCCAGCGGTCCGGGAGCGGCTGGGCCACTGTGGGATTCGAGTTGTCCGCAGCTACTGATGAAACAGGCCGCGAATCAGGCGATCAGGTGTCGAGGGCGCGGTAGAGGTCGCGGAGTTCGCGTAGACCGGCGGCGACGGACTGCTCGTCCTCGGCCGTCATGCGCAGGGCCTGGCGGAGCAGAACGGCGTCGAGATCGTCCGGGGCCGGGCGGAATTCGGGCTTGGGGAGGGCGGGGAGCGCCGTGTCGTCGCCGTAGAGGTCGGTGGATTCGGCGGGCGGATCGGCGCGCTGGACGCTGCCGATGAGGGCGTCGAGTTCGACGCCGCGCAGGGTGAGCAGTTCGCTCGGGCGCTCGTCGAGGCGTTCGGCGATGACGTAGCAGACGGCGGCGGCATGCTTGCAGGGCCAGCCGGAATCGGGGCAGCTGCACGAGAAGTCCAGCTCCGACACCGTGGTGGGGAGCAGCAGCGGGCCGAGGGCCTGGGGCAGGGTGCCCGCGGCGATCTCACCCAGCATGCCGGGGGTGGCGCGGACCAGGTCCACCAGCTCGTCGAGGCGGTCGTCGCGCAACTGCCGCAGGGTCAGCACCGAGATGAACGGGCGGGGTTGGCTGCCCTGCACTTCCGCGCTCACCAGGCCGGGCTCCAGGCGGTAGTTCACCACCTGACCGGTGCGGGCGTAGGAACGGCCGCGGGCGAGGCGACCGGCGTCCGCGACGCCCTCGACCGCCTCCAGAAACGAACGGCCCCACCAGGTCTGGGCGAACGCGGTGCCCCGGCGGCTGCGCGGCTGCACCCCGCCGCGGACCGGGCGGCGTTTGCCGTACTCGCTGAAGTCGATGACATTGCTCATTCGCCGACCGCCTCCGATCCCAGGGCGAACAGTTCCCGCAATTCGTCGTCGCCGAGTTCGGTGATCCAGTTCTCGCCGGTGCCCACGGTGAGGTCGGCGAGCTGACTCTTGCCCTTCAGCATGTCGTCGACGCGCTCCTCGATGGTGTCGACGCAGACCAGCTTGCGCACCTGGACATCACGGCGCTGGCCGATGCGGAAGGCGCGGTCGGTGGCCTGGTTCTCCACCGCCGGATTCCACCAGCGGTCCAGGTGCACCACGTGATTGGCGGCGGTCAGGTTGAGGCCGGTGCCGCCCGCCTTGAGCGACAGCAGCATGAGCGGCGCGCCGTCCTCCTCCTGGAAGCGGGTGACCATGTCGTCGCGGCGCTGCTTGCTCACCCCGCCGTGCAGGAACGGCACCTCCGCCCCGAAACGCTCGGACAGGAAGGGCGCCAGCAGGTTTCCGAACTCCGCGAACTGGGTGAACAGCAGCGCCCGCTCCCCGTCGGCGATCGCCGACTCCAGAATGTCCTCCACCAGCGCCAGCTTCCCGGACCGATGATGCCCCCGGCGCAGCAGCGCCGACCCGTCGCTGAGGAAATGCGCGGGATGGTTGCACACCTGTTTGAGCCGGGTCAGTGCGGCCAGCACCGCGCCCTTGCGCTCCATGCCCTCGGCCGCCTTCAGCTTGGCCGACATATCGTCCAGCACCGCCTGATACAGCGCCGCCTGCTCCACGGTGAGGTTGGCCCGCATCGTCATCTCGATCTTCTCCGGCAGATCCGAGATCACCGCCGGATCGGTCTTGACCCGGCGCAGCACGAACGGCGAGGTGATGGCGCGTAGACGGGTGACGGCGTTCTCGTCGTGCTCGCGCTCGATCGGCACCGCGAAGCGGGCATGGAACTCGGAGGCCTTGCCCAGCAGCTTGGGATTGGCGAAATCCAGGATCGAGCGCAGCTCCTCGAGCCGGTTCTCCACCGGGGTTCCGGTGAGCGCCAGGCGGTGTCGGGCCGGCACCAGCCGTGCCGCGCGCGCCTGCCGGGTCCCGGCGTTCTTGATGTGCTGCGCCTCGTCGAGCACCACCCGCTGCCAGTCCTGGCGCTTCAGGTCCTCGACATCCCGGGCCAGCAGCGCGTAGGTGGTGACCACCAGATCCGAATCCGTCACCGCTGCAGCCAATTCCGCGCCCGAGCGCCGCCCTGCGCCGTGATGCACCAGCACCCGGAGATCCGGGGCGAAGCGTTCGGCCTCCCGCTGCCAGTTGCCCACCACCGACATCGGGCACACCAGCAGGGTGGGCCCGATAGCCTCCGATTCACCTGCGGCAGCGGCTGTTTCACGCTCGTGGACCAGCAGGGCCAGCACCTGTACGGTCTTGCCGAGACCCATGTCGTCGGCGAGGATCGCCCCGCATCCGAGCCGGCTCATGGCCGCCAGCCAGGTCAGGCCGCGCTGCTGATACGGCCGCAGCTGAGTCTTCAGCCCGACCGGATCCGGGACGGGCTCGACCGACCGCTCACCGTCGAAAAGCTCCGCGGCCCAGCCGGTCGCGGTGACCTCCTCCAGCGGCACCCCGATCACCGGATGCGCGGACAGCTCGGCGAACAGGCCGCCGACGGTGGTCTCGGTCTCGTCGGTGCGGCCCGAGACGTAGTCGGCGGCCGCGGCCAGCATGCGGTGATCGGCCTGCACCCACTCCCCGCGCAGCCGCACCAGATCCGATTTCGCGTCCACCAGCCGCGACATCTCGGCGGGCGTCAGCACGGTGTCGCCCAGCGCCAGCTCCCAGCGGAAGGACACCAAACCCTTGAGCCCGACGGCGGTTTCGGTGGCGGCCGGGCTCTGCACCCGCAGTTTCATGGCGGGCGCGGCCACCCGCCAGGCCCGCGGCAGCATGAGCCGCACCCCGGCCGACCGCAGCGCGTTCGCCCCGTGCGCGACCAGATCCATCACCACCTCGGTGGGCAGGAACAGATCCATGCTGCGGGCATCGCCGGGCAGATCGCGCAGGCGCGGATACGCCTGCTTGGCGGCCGCCAGCTTCTCCCCCGCAATCCGCATGAGCTGTGGATCCCCCGGCAGCAGCACCGGTTGCGGCGCCTCCCCTTCCGCGCGCAGGCAGACCTCGAGCCGCCACAGTTCGCCCGGTTCCTCACCGTCCGGTTCCAGCAGCCGCAGCACCAGCTCCGGCTCGTCGGCGGTGAGACTGGTCCGCCAGTCGTCCAGCACCGAGGCCACCCGATGCGATCCGGTCTCCAGCGGCGTCGCCGCGACCAGCGCGGTCAGCAGCGGATGCGACCCCGATTCCCGATCCGGCCGCTCCGGAATGTGCAGGCGCACGAGGGGATCGGCCAACTCACCGACAAGGTTCTCCAGCATCTCGGCAGGCCGCCCGGCCACCTGCAACGCACCCGGCATGGCCACCGCGAGCTCCGCCAGCCAGGCCCGCTGCCGCTGTCCGCCCACCAGCCGCCACCGCACCCACCACTCCCCGTCGTCCCGCCGCACCTCCGGCACCACCCGCCCCGCCCGCACCCACCGCAGCACCCCGCGCGCCACATGCCCGAGAAACCGCAGATCCCCCGCCACCGCCCCCGCCGGTAGTTCCTGCGACAGGACCCGGGCAGCGGTCTCCGGTGCCAGCGCATGCGCCCGCACCTGCGTCTGCTCCGGCCCGTACTCCCCCCTCACCAGCGCCTGCGCCCGATGCCGCCACTTCGCCCCGCGCACGATCGACCCGAGCGGTTCCGGCAAACCCTCCGCATACCCGGCCGTGTCCTCGCCCGGGTCGTGCCACAGCACCAACCCGGACCCCGGCGACCACAGCCCGTGCAACATCCGCCCATCCAATCAGTCACCCCCGACAAGCCGGCCGGCCCCTCTTTATTTCTGATCGGATACGGAACATACTGGATAAATCCGCAGGTCACCGCACGCGTCGGTGTCCGCTGTGTCCGTTGCACTACATTGTCGTGCCCGGACGGCAGCCGCGCGGGGCGCACCCGACAATCCACCGCGACTCAACCCGGAGCCGTGGCACTTTCGAGACCGTAGGGAGGCCGTGACGATGACGATTCTGCTCCAAGTGCTCGAGCAGAGCTTCACCCCCACGACACAGTGGGAACGGCGGAAATTCACCTTCGTGGACACGAGCAAGATCGTGGGGATGCGCCTGGACGGGCAGTCCGGGGTGTGGCTGGATCTGTCCCGACCCGGCGAGTCGCAGCGCCTCGCCCGCACGGCGGACCCGCGCGACTCCATCACGTTCCTGCTCACCGTTTTCGCCAAGATCGCCGAATGCGAGGAGCGGGGCGGTTCGTGGCTCATCGGCCACGACGGCGCGTGTGTGGATTCCATTGCGGCAACGCGCTTTCCGCCGCAGCTCTCCGAAACCGCCGCGGACGACATCCTCGCGCACGCCTGGCTCTAGTAAGCCCAACGGGAGTGCGAAGTCCGCGTGACGGCACGCACCGATCGGCTGGTGCGGTACACGTATTGCCGTGTGGCTCACGGGCGGAACCTTCCTGCTCCGGCTGCTCGGCGCTGTGGTCGTCCTGCTCGTGGTCCTTGGGTGCGAGTCCCTCGGGCAGGTGACCCCGGCGCCGGGCAGCCCCACCCGCGTCCAGCTCGAACGGCTGCTCGCGGGTGTTCGCACCGTGCCCGCCCGGCCGCGTCCGGGCGGTTACGAACGTGGTTGCGGCCGCGGGCAGGGATGCGTGTTCGGACCGGCGTGGACCGATGATCACGACGGGCCCGGCGGTCGCGACGGGTGCGACAGCCGCAATACCGCGCTGGCCAGGCAGCTCACCCGGGTGACCTTCCGGCCCGGGAACGATTGCGTGGTGGTGGCCGGGTCGCTCGACGATCCCTATACCGGGCAGCGCATCGCCTTCGATCGGGCCACGGCCAAGGCCGTGCAGATCGATCACGTGTATCCGCTGGCGGCCGCCTGGGATCTGGGCGCGGCCGGATGGCCGCTGCCGCGGCGCGTGCGCTTCGCCAACGACGTCGACTACAACCTGCTCGCGGTGGACGGAAAGACCAACGAGGACAAGGGCGATCGCACGCCCGGCGACTGGCTGCCGCCCGCCCGCGCGAACCGCTGCTTCTACGCGGGCAAGTACCTGATGGCCGCGAACCGGTACGGACTACCGGTCACCGCCGCCGACCGGGACGTCCTGGCGCGGGTCACCCGGGGCTGCCCATAGCGTGGCGAAGTGGCGGTAGGCCTGATCGGCGGTGAGCTCCTGGCGCGAATCCATGACCGATTCGAGCAATCCGTATAGACCCCAGGACAGAAATGTGATGGTCGCGCCCGCCGCGACGGGGTCCGGCCCGAGCCGCGGGCCCAGGTGCTCGGTCAGCAGTTCGGCGTACATCTGCCGGATCGACCGCAGCACAATGGTGTTCGCCCGCTGCCGGACCAGTGGCCGGTACACGTCCGGATGCGCCGCGACCAGCTTGAACAGAATCTCGACGGGGGCCAGCGGCGGCGGCTCTCCCGGATAGCGGGCCAGCTGCGCCGAAATCTCGCCCCGCACATGCTCGATACAGCTGACCAGCAGCAGATCGTCCTTGTCGCGGTAGTGCGCGTAGAAGGTGGAGCGGCCGACATCGGCGCGATCGATGATGTCCTGCACCGTGATCCGGGCATAGGGCCGGTCCTGCATGAGCTCGATGAGCGCCCGGTGCAGTGCCGTGCGGGTGCGGCGGACGCGGCGGTCGGCCTCCGGCCTGATGATCTCGGCCTCCGGCCTGATGATCTCGGCCTCCGGCCTCATGATCTCAGCCTCCGGCCTCATGGTCTCCGAGACGGCGTCCGGGGCCGTTCCCGGACGGATTCCGTCCGACTGTCCGGAATCGTACACATCCCGCGAAACTGCGTCTGGCCTGGGCATTCCCATCCTTCGATGATTGATCACATGACCCAGCACGAGCAAGTGTCCGATATCGAATCCCGGCCCGTCGGGGCCCTCATCACCTGGCCGCGCCGCTATCAGCTGCTCACCGACGTCTACTTCCTGGGCCGCGCGGGCAGCCTGGCGCGGTACTTCGCCACGACCAGCGGCATCCGCCCGGGCGATCACGCTCTCGATCTCGGTTGCGGCCCTGGGCGGCTGGCCAATGAGCTGGCCCGGCAGGCCGGACCGGACGGCCGGGCGATCGGCGTGGACCCGTCTCCGCAGATGATCGCCTACGCGACCGCCCACGCCGCCCCCAACTGCAGCTTCGACCTCGGCGCGGCCCAGTCGCTGCCCTACCCGGACGCCTCGTTCGATGTGGCGACCTCGACTTTCGCCATGCACCACATCGCCGAATCCGAGCGAAAGACCGCCCTGGCGGGCGTCTTCCGCGTCCTGCGCCCGGGTGGTCGCCTGCTGCTCGCCGACACCCATCCGACCTCGGGCCTGCGCGGGCTCGCCGTTCGCGCCATGGCCCGGCTGGCCGCGCACCGCGCCGGCGGCCAGGGGCACTCCCACGACGGCGACGGGGCCGGAGATCCGCTGTCGGCGGTCGACATCCGCCGCTACCGCGACGTGCTCACCGACATCGGTTTCACGACAGTCGAATTCCGCACCGGCCCGTTCGCGACCGGCGTCCTCACCGCCGTCAAACCCGGCTGATCAGGCCGGTTCGGCGCCGGTAGCGGCCGGCCGCTTGGGGTCGTTGGACCACTGCGACCAGGAGCCGGGATAGAGCGCGGCGTCGATGCCGGCGACGGCCAGCGCCGCGACCTGGTGGGCGGCCGTGACGCCGGAACCGCAGTACACCGCGACCGGCCCGGAACCGAATCCGTCGAAACGGGAACGCAATTCGAGGAGCGGCTTGAATTGCCCAGCGGCCGTGAGGTTCTCGGCGGTGGGCGCGCTCACCGCACCCGGAATGTGCCCGGCGCGCGGGTCCACGGGTTCCACCTCACCGCGGTAGCGCTCGCCCGCGCGGGCATCCAGCAGCAGACCCGGCCAGCCGGCCGCGCCATCGGCGTCGATGGTCGGCATATTGTCCGGGGACAGGACCACGGTGCCCGGCTGCGGGGCGGTTTCGTCACCGGCGACGATCTTGCCCCCGGCCTGCTCCCACGCCGGCAGTCCGCCGTCGAGAATGCGCACATCGGCCACGCCGCCCCAGCGCAGCAGCCACCAGGCCCGCGCGGCGGCCATGCCGCCGGTGGCGTCGTAGACGACCACCATGTCCCCGTCGGACACGCCCCAGCTGCGCGCGCACTTCTGCAGGTGCGCCAGGTCCGGCATCGGGTGGCGGCCCTTGGCGGCCGAGGGCGGATCGGCGAGTTCGGTTTCCAGGTCGACGAATATCGCGCCCGGAATATGGCCGTCCAGATAATGCTGCGGTCCGTCCGGATCTCCGAGCGCCCACCGGACGTCCAGCAATCGCACCCGGCCGCCGCTCTGGCCCAGCAGGTCCGCAAGCTCCGCAACCGAAATCAGCACCGAACTCAAGCCAACTCCTCTTCGCCGATTCATCGCCCGTTGAAGCCGAACCACCCCACCCTAGCCACCGCCGGCCGCACCCGGCAGCCTGCCCGGCCCGCTATTTCGACGGGGGCAGGAACCAGCGCGCCAGCAGGCCGGCGACCAGCGCCCAGAAGGCCGCGCCGATGCCGAGCAACGAGATTCCGGACGCGGCCACCAGGAAGGTGAGCGCGGCCGCGGAACGGTGGGCGGCGGGCGTCAACGCGGCGGTCAGCGCACCCGCCAGGGTGGCGATGAGGGCAAGGCCCGCAACGGTTTCCAGCACGCCCTTCGGCGCCGCGGCCACCAGCATCACCAGCGCACCCGAGGCCAGCGCGAGCACCAGGTACATGCAGCCCGCGGTGAACGCGGCGATCCACCGGCGCCTCGGATCCGGATGCGCGGACGGCGCGGCGGAGAGTGCGGCACTGATGGCCGCCAGGTTGATGGCGTGCCCGCCCGCGGGCGCACCGAGCATGGTGCCCAGGCCCGTGACCGTCATGGCCGCGCGCCATGGCACCTGATAGCCGAAGGTCTTCATGACCGCCGTACCCGGAATGTTCTGCGCGGCCATGGTCACGATGTAGAGCGGCACCGCGACCCCGATCACCGCCTGCCAACTCCAGTGCGGCACAGTCCATTCCACCCGCGGCACCATGGCCGACAGGTCCATGCGGCGATGGGTGACGGCGATGTCGACACCCGCGCCGGCGGCCGCGACCGCGAAGGCGGCCAGCACCGACCAGCGCGGCGCGAAGCGTTGCAGCACAAGCCAGGTCGCGATGACCGGCACCACCACGGCCGGGCTCACCGGCAGCGCCTTCACCGGCGCCAGGCACATGGGCAGCAGCACCCCGGCCAGCATGGCCTGCGCGATCTCCACCGGAATCGCCGCGATGAGCGCGCCCAGCCGCTGCCAGAAACCGGTCAGCACGATCAGTCCGCCCGCCACCGCGAACGCGCCCACCGCGGCCGCCCAGCCGCCGGACACCTCGCCCGTACTGGCCAGCAAGGCCGCGCCCGGGGTCGACCAGGCCAGTGTGATCGGCATCCGGTACCGCCGGCTCAGCACGATCATGCCGACGGCCTGGGTCACGCAGACCGCCAGCAGCCCGGACGCCGCCTGCGCCGAGGTCGCCCCCATGGCGGTCAGGCCCGCCAGCACCACCGCGAACGAGCTGGTGAATCCGACGAGCGCGGTGACGATTCCGGCCCCGATCGGCTGCCCGATCCCGGCCGTGCGCGGACTCCCGACCTCCGGAGTGCTGGTGACGCTGGTGCTCATCGGGTCATCGTCGCGGTCCAGTCACCCCGAGGTCAGCGGCCAATCCTCCGAAACTGGACTGAAATTCACCGAAACAGTCAGAACCGGTCGGCATCCTGCGGGTGGCCCCCGGACCCGTTCTGCAGTGCCAGCCGCTCCAGCAGCGGCGTGACACGCGGCCCGACCAGCGAGCGCATCACCAGCGCCATATTGGTGCGCTCCACCCCCGGGATCTTCAGAATGCTGCCGGTCAGGCGGTACAGATCATCGGCGTCGGCGGCGACCACCCGGACCGTCAGATCGGTCGGCCCGGTCATGCCGCAGACCTCGGTGACCTCCGGAATCTCGGCCAGTTCGGCAACCACCGAGTCGAGCCGATGCTGATCCACCACCACCGCCACGAAGGCTGCCAGTGGATAACCCAGCACCCGGGGATCGACCCGGCGCTCGAAGCTGGCCAGCACCCCGCTCGCCTCCCAGCGAGCCAGCCTGGCCTGCACGGTATTGCGCGAGAGACCCAGGCGAGCGGCCAATTCGACACCGGTCGCGCGCGGGTTGGCCACCAGCTCCAGCAACAGCCGGGCATCGGTAGCGTCCAGCGGGGCAGAAAGGGGCTCCCTGCTGCTCATGGGGATCAGTATGACACCCGCGACCCGCCGTCGACCGAGCATTCTGCACAGTTGGGCGCGCCATGCTTGCACACATCGCTCAACGGAGGATGCTGTGTGGTACAGGACACACATCGGTTGCTCACGGGACACAATCCCCGGGCGACAGCGGTGTAACCCGGTGTCAGGAGGCGATATCCATGCCCGAGAAGAACACCTACCCGGTGCAGCTCGTACAGCCCGACGGTCATCGCGTACTGGATCGCGTACACGCCCCGCTCGTCGCCGATATCGACGGCACCCGGCTCCGAGCCATGTACACCGACATGGCGGTGGCCCGGCGCATCGACACCGAGGCCACCGCCCTGCAACGGCAGGGACAGCTCGGACTGTGGCCGCCACTGCTGGGCCAGGAGGGCGCGCAGATCGGTTCGGCCCACGCTCTCACCCCCGACGACTATGTGTTCTGCAGCTATCGGGAGGCGGGCGTCGCCTACTGCCGCGGCGTGCCGCCCGAGGACCTCACCCGGCTGTGGCGCGGCGTCGCCCACTCCTGCTGGGACGCCGACGCGGTCAAGATGACCAATCCCTCGATCGTGGTGGGGGCGCACGGTTTACACGCCACCGGCTACGCCTACGCCGCGCACCTCGAAGGCGCCGAGATCGCCACCATCGCCTACTTCGGCGACGGTGCGACCAGTCAGGGCGATATCGCCGAGGCACTCGGATTCGCGGCCGGCTGGAGTGTCCCGGTGGTGTTCTTCTGCCAGAACAATCACTGGGCGATCAGTGCGCCGGTCCGGATACAGAGCGCCACCCCGATCGCGCGGCGCGCCCTCGGCTACGGCATTCCCGGCGTGCAGGTGGACGGCAACGACGCCCTCGCCGTGCTGGCCGTGACCCGGCAGGCGCTGCTGCGCGCACGGGCCGGGGGCGGGCCGAGCTTCATCGAGGCCATCACCTATCGGATGGGCCCGCACACCACCGCCGACGACCCCACCCGCTACCGCACCGCCGCCGAACTCGAGATCTGGCAGCAGCGCGATCCCATCGACCGCCTGCGGCGCTTGCTCGAACGAGAAGAGCTGTGGGACACCGCCTTCGAGACCTCGGTCGCCGAACGCGCCGACGAGGTGGCGACCCGGCTGCGCACCGCCACCCTCACCATGCCCGATCCGGAACCCGCGGAGCTGTTCGACCACGTGTACGCCACCCCGCATCGGCTGATCGAGGAGGAACGCCGCGAATACGCCGCCTACCTGGAGGGAGTGGGGCGATGAAGACCACCTTCGCGGGAGCCATCAACCACGGACTGCGCCGCGCGCTGGAGGACGACCCGAAGGTCCTGCTGATGGGTGAGGACATCGGGCGGCTGGGCGGGGTCTTCCGGGTCACCGACACGCTGCAGAAGGATTTCGGCAACAACCGCGTCATCGATACGCCGCTCGCCGAATCCGGAATCGTGGGGACAGCTTTCGGAATGGCATTGCGCGGATTTCGTCCGGTCTGTGAAATCCAGTTCGACGGATTCGTGTACCCGGCCTTCGACCAGATCGTCTCGCAGGTCGCGAAAATCCACTCCCGCACGCGCGGAAAGGTGATCGCGCCCATCACCATTCGCATTCCGTTCGGCGGCGGCATCGGCTCGGTCGAGCATCACTCGGAATCACCGGAGGCGTATTTCGCGCACACCGCGGGATTGCGGGTGGTCTCGCCGAGCAATCCCGCCGACGCGTATCTGATGATCCGCCAGGCCATTGCCCTCGACGATCCGGTGATCTTCTTCGAACCCAAGCGCCGGTACTGGGACAAGGCCGAGGTGGATTTCGACCGGCTGGACCAGGATGGCGGACCGGCGCTGGACCAGGCCCAGGTCTGCGCCAGCGGGGAGGACGCCACCATCGTGGCCTACGGCGGCACCGTCGCCACCGCGCTCACCGCGGCCGATATCGCGGCGTCGGAGGGACATTCGATCGAGGTGATCGATCTGCGCAGCCTGTCCCCGATCGATTTCGACACCATCGAAACCTCGGTGCGGAAAACCGGACGGCTCATCGTGGTTCACGAGGCACCCGTATTCGCCGGGCTGGGAGCCGAAATCGCGGCACGCATCACGGAACGCTGCTTCTACCATCTGGAATCACCGGTATTGCGCGTTGGTGGCTTCGACATCCCCTATCCCCCGGCTAAACTCGAGCGGCACCACCTGCCCGACCCCGATCGCATTCTCGCCGCGGTCGATCGCTCGCTCGCCGCCTAACGGTCAAGCCACGGAGGAAGCCCGGTGGAAGATCAGCAGCAGGTCATGGAATTCCGTTTGCCAGATCTCGGAGAGGGATTGGCCGACGCGGAATTGGTGTCGTGGTCCGTCGCGGTCGGCGACACCGTGGACCTGAACCAGATCATCGCCGAGGTCGAGACCGCCAAGGCGCAGGTGGCGCTACCGAGCCCGTACGCGGGCCGGGTGCTGGAACTACTGGCGGAACCGGGCGACACGGTGCCGGTCGGCGCGCCGCTCATCCGGATCGGCGTGGCGGTGCGGACCGGTGCCGCCGCGGCGCCGAGCGCCGGTCCGGAGACAGGCGATGAGACCGGCGCGCGGCCGCCCGCAGAACGGCGGTCGGTGCTGGTCGGCTACGGCCCCGACAGCGAGCCGGTGTCCCGCCGCGCCGCCCGGGCCGCCGCGAAAACGACTGACGCATCGACCGTTTCGAGCCCGCGCGCCATGGGCTCGGACGGCCCCGAGGGGCTCGGCAGCTCGGCCCCGGCCGGACGGCCCGCCGCCACCCCCGCCGCCCGGAAACTGGCCCGCGAGATCGGGATCGATCTGGGGGCGGTGATCGGGACCGGGCCGCAGGGCGCGGTCACCGCGGAGGACCTGTACGGGATGCGGCCCGAAGCCCTTGGGAAGGGCCACATTCCGATCCACACCCCGCCGCCGCCCGCCACCCTCGACGCGCTGCCGGCGCCGCATCCCGCGCCGGAGGTGCTGCCCATGCATCCGGCGGCCGGCGGACGCGCCGCCCCGGCCGAACGCGAAACCCGCACGCCCATCAGTGGAATCCGCAAGCGCACCGCCGCGGCCATGGTGGCCAGCGCCCAGCACATTCCCCAGGCCAGCGCCTTCGTGACCGCGGATTTCACCGCGTCGATGGAGCTGCTCGAACATCTGCGGGCCACACCCAGCTTCACCGGCCTGACCCTGACTCCGCTGGCGCTGGTGGCGCGGGCGACGCTGGCGGCGCTCCTCGAGTTCCCCGAGATCAATGCGGCCTGGGACGAACCCAATCAGGAGATCATCACCAAGCACTACGTGAATCTGGGCATCGCGGTCGCGACCGAACGCGGGCTGCTGGTGCCGAATCTCAAGGACGCGCAGGGGTTCACGCTGCGCGATCTGTGCCTGGAGATCGCCGGGGTGGCCGGCAAGGCGCGGAGCGGCACCGCCACGCCCGCCGACCTGACCGGCGGCACCTTCACTATCACCAATGTCGGCGTCTTCGGCATGGATACTGGTGTGCCGCTGGTGAATCCGGGTGAGGCGGCCATCCTGTGCCTGGGTTCCATCCGCAAGCGCCCGTGGGTGCATCGCGACGAGCTGGCCGTGCGCTGGGTGACCAGCCTGGGACTCAGCTTCGATCACCGCATGATCGACGGCGAACAGGGCTCGCGCTTCCTGGCGAGCATCGCGGCCCTGCTGGAGGATCCGCTGACCCTGCTCGGCCGGGTCTAGCCCTCCGCGGGCGCGGTGACCACCAGCGGCTCGGCCGCCGCGCGGATGACCGCCGGGATCGGCACCGGCTTGCGGGTCTGCTCGTCCACGTAGACGTGGGTGAAGGTGCCGGTGGCGGCCAGCTCCAGGCTGTCGCCGGCGTCGCGGAAGACGGCCAGCTCGTAGTTGATGCTGGAGGTGCCCAGCCGCGCGACCCGGATGCCCACCCGCAGCATGTCCGGGAAGCTGATCGAGCCGAGGAACGTGCAGGAGGTCTGCGCCACCACGCCGATGGCGTGCAGGTCACGGATATCGGTACCGGTGGCACTGATCAGCCAGGCATTCACCGCGGTATCGAAGTACGAGTAGTACGTCACGTTGTTCACGTGACCGTAGTGGTCGTTGTCGGCCCAGCGCGTCGGCACCGGCCAGAGCACCGGGTAGCTCTGATGCTGAGTCATTTTTGCCCTCCGCTTCGCTCCGGGCGGGTTCGCGGCCCCGAGGTCTCGATTCTTCCCTCCCTCCGCTCCTCCGCTTCGCTCCCCCGCTCCGGTCAGTCCAGAATCGAGACGGCCGCGAACCTTCGAGTGAGGGCATGCCGAGAACGAACCCTAGCCGCTCCGTCGGCGAGGGCTGTTCAGCATTCAGCGCGAGAGCTGTTGAGCGTTCAGGCGGAGCGTTCGTCAGGGGTGGCGCGGTGGTCGCGGGGGCTGATGCCGTAGTGGCGTTTGAAGGCGGTGGACAGGGCGAAGGCGCTGCCGTAGCCGACCCGGCGGGCAATGGATTCCAGGGTGGCGTCGGATTCGTGCAGCAGGTCAGCGGCCAGGGCCAGCCGCCAGTCGGTGAGGAAGGCCATCGGCGGCTCGCCGACCAGCTCGGTGAACCGGCGGGCCAGGGCGGCCCGGGAGACGCCGACCTCGGCGGCCAGCGACGCCACCGTCCACGGGTGGGCCGGATTGTGCTGCATCAGGCGCAATGCCCGGCCGACCAGCGGATCGCCGTAGGCGTGATACCAGGCGGGCGCGTCGGAACGGGAGAACCAGGCGCGCAGGGCGGCGATGAGCAGCAGATCCAATAGTCGATCCAGCATGACGCTCTGGGCGGGCAGGTCCTTGGCGGCCTCGTCGACCAGCAGATCCAGCACCCGGGCATCGACTTCGCCGCGGCCGAGCACCGCGACCGGCGGCAGCGCCCGCAGCAGCCGGCGACTGGCCGCCGACTCGTGTTCGTAGGTGCCGGTGACCAGCACGGTCTCGGCGTCGACGCTGGTGCCCCAGCTCCGCACCCCCAGACTCAGTGCCTCGCACAGCACTTCACCCTCCATGGTGGTGGTGATATTGCCGGGTTCGATGAGCACCTGCGGCGGCGTGGCCGGATCGTCGGCGACGACATAGTGGTCGGGGCCCCGGAAGATCGCGATGTCGCCGGTGCGCAGCTGTCGCGGCGGAGTCGGCTTGCCGCCCTTGGGTTCCGGTGTCACCCACCCGCCGCCGCGCACCACCGCCACCACGGTCAGTGGTGCCTCGTCGCGGATGCGCAGGGACCAGGGCGGGTCGACCGACGAGCGCATCACGAATGCGGCTCGCGCGCGTGGTCCTTCGAGCAGGCTGGCCAACGCATCCATACCGAAGACGATGGCAAATGCCCGTGCGCTTCTCAACCATGTTCGTGCTCGCCGAATCCCGGTGTACTCGTTACATGATCATCGAAAACACCTCGAACAGCGCAAACACCGTTCTCGTGCTCGGTGCGACCGGTAAGACCGGGCATCGCGTGGCCGCCCTGCTGGGCGCGCGCGGCGTGCCGGTGCGGGCCGGTTCACGTACGGCCGCAATCCCGTTCGACTGGACCGACCGCGGCACCTGGGCGGCGGCCCTGGCGGGAGTGGATGCCGTGTACCTGGCCTACCAGCCGGATCTGGCGGTTCCGGGCGCGCCCGCGGATATCAAGGCGTTCTGCGATCAGGCGGTCGCCGCCGGCGTGCGCACGCTGGTGCTGCTGTCCGGTCGCGGCGAGCCCGAGGCGCTGGAATGCGAAGCCATCGTGCGGGATTCAGGCCTGGGGTGGACCGTGGTGCGGTGCGCCTGGTTCGCGCAGAACTTCAGCGAGGGCGCGTTCGCCGATTTCATCCTGGCCGGTGAGGTCGCGCTGCCCGCCGGGGACGTGCCGGAGCCGTTCGTGCACGCGGACGATATCGCCGAGGTAGCGGTGGCGGCGCTGCTCGACGACCGGCACGCCGGACAGGTGTACGAGCTGACCGGCCCGCGCGCGCTCACCTTCGCCGAGGCGGTGGCGGAGATCGGCGCGGCGACCGGGCGGGAGATCGCCTACGTTCCGCTCACCCGAACCGATTTCGTGGCCGCGCTGACCTCCTACGGGGTGCCCGGCGAAGAGATCAGCCTGCTGGACTACCTGTTCGGCACGGTGCTCGACGGGCGGAATTCGCACCTGTCCGACGGGGTGGAGCGGGCGCTGAGCCGGGAGCCGCGCGACTTCGCCGAGTATGTGCGCGAGGTGGCGAACTCGGGCGCCTGGGCAGTCCCGGCGAGCGCATAACCTGTCGGTGCCCCCGCCTACACTCGATATCAAACAGGTTGTACTGCAGATGAATCGGATCGCAGCCCCGAGCGCCGACGAAGCCGCGAGGGGTTGCGGAAACCAGGGAGATGCCGGGACAACACCCGGTAGCGTCGTACCGATGGCCGCTACGACGCCCGCTCCCCGGATCCGGAAGGCGCGCCTGGCGCTGTTCGCGGTGTTCGGCCTCAATGGGATGCTCTCGGCCGTCTGGATCGTGCACATCCCCGCCGTCACCGGGCGCACCGGCGTGTCACCCACCACCCTGGGCATGCTGATCCTGCTCATGGCGACCTGCGCCATCCTGGGTATGCAGGCCGCCGGACCCCTGGCGGACCGGCTCGGCAGCCGCACCCTCACCGCCACCGCCGCCACCTTGCTGTCCCTATCCCTGCTCGGCCCCGCCCACGCCACCTCCCCGTTCACCCTCGGACTGGCCCTGGCCGCCTTCGGTGTCGCCAATGGCGCGATCGACGTCTCCATGAACGCCCAGGCCGTCCACATCGAGCGCGCCTACGCCCGCCCCATCATGTCGGCCTTCCACGCCTTCTTCTCCTGCGGCGGGTTCCTCGGCTCCGCCTTCGGCGCGGCGACCCAGCACGCCCACTGGCCGCTGCACCCGACCTTCGCCCTGTCGAGTGCCTTCGGCCTCGCCATGGTGGCCATCGCGATTCCGCGCCTGCTCCCGCCCACCGTTCCCGCGACCCACTCGGTCCCGAACGTGTCGGCAGCCGAAGGCAACCGAGCCGACCCTGCGGCGGCCCAGCCCTGCCCGAGCACTCCGGTCGACCCGCGCGCGGATGGCCTGCCCGTCCGCGGCGCGGTCGATGACGCCGTGACGCCCGGGACGGAATCGACCCTGCCCCGCGGACTCACCGAGGCTGCCGTCGTTGCCCCGGGTGGGCCGGATGGCGAGCATCCGAGGCCGGGGTCACCGGCGGGCGCACGGATCGGGCGCAAAGTACTGGCGCTCGGCTTGATCGCGTTCGCGCTGCTGATGGCGGAGGGGGTGGCCGCGGATTGGAGTGCGCTGCAGGTGCAGGGGCGGCTCGGGGTGGAGGCGGGGACGGCGGCCCTGGCGTTCACCGGGTTCTCGCTGGCCATGACGCTCGGCCGGTTCGGCACGGACCGGGTGAGCGGGCGGTTCGGGCGAGTGGCCATCGTGCGCTGGGGAACGCTGCTGGCGGCCATCGGGTTCGGATTGGTGGTGGCCTCCGGGTGGCTGCCGCTCACGCTGCTGGGGTGGACGCTGTGCGGCATCGGGCTGTCCGGCGGCGTGCCACAGGTGTTCACCGCCGCCGGGAACCTGGGCTCGCGCACCGCCGCCACCGATATGTCGCGAGTGTTCGGGCTCGGGTATGTGGGCTTGCTGGCCGGGCCGGCGATCATCGGCTGGCTCGACAAGGCCATGCCGCTCACCGCCGCGATGGCGGTGCCGCTGGTGGCGATGCTGTTGTGCGCCTGGGGCGCTCGCGCCGTGGCCGCACCCGCGCGAGCGCCTGCGGGCCGATAGCCGCGGGGTCAGGCGGTGCGGCTGGGCCGGTCTCGCGCGGTCGCGCCGAGGTCGCCGATGATTTCGGCGTGGTCGAGGAAGTCGTCCACCATGCGGTGGTTGAGGACCGAGAGAGCCTGGAGGTCCTCGGTGGTCCAGTCGGTCAGGGCCTCGGCCATCCAGCCGCGCAGGACCTGGCGCACGGCTTCGACGGCGCGCCGGCCGGAGGCGGTGGGGCGGACCCGTTGCGCGCGACGGTCGTCCGGGTCGGGGACGCGCTCGACGTAGCCCGCCTTCTCCAGGCGCTGGATCTGGCGGCTCACGTGCGGGGCCTCCACATCGAGGCGGGTCGCGAGCTCGCCCAGGCGCATGGGTTCGCCGGCGTCGGCGAGCAGCCGCAGCAGCGGGACACTGGCCCGATCCATGGTGAACCCGCACTGCACCATGGCTTGATCGTGGCGGCGGACCCGGGTCAGCAGATAGGCGACTCGGGCCAGCGCACGCTCCAGTTCCACTATGTGAGCTGCATCAACTTGTTTGGCGGGAGTGGCTTCCGGTCGCGGCATGTGGTTATCTTACGAAACCCATTTACTTAATTTTGGTAAGTAAACCAAAGGATCGCTGCATGACTACGACCGCTGTCGGTCAGGTCGACGGGACCAAACCCGCAGACCACTCGAAGGCCCACCTCGGCCTGACATTGCTCGCGCTGTGCGCGGCCGGCCTGGTCGTGTCGCTCCAGCAGACCGTCGTGATTCCGCTACTGCCGCGCTTCATCACGCAGCTGCACACCGACGTCGCCGGTGTCACCTGGCTGTTCACCGCCGCCTTGCTCTCCGGTGCGGTCGCCACCCCGTTGCTCTCCCGCTTCGGCGATATGTACGGCAAGAAGCCCATGGTCATGGTCGCGATGGGCGTGCTCATCGCGGGCTCGGTCATCTGCGCCTTCGCCACCTCGCTGCCGGTCTACATCATCGGCCGCGCCCTGCAGGGCATCTCCTCCGCCATGATCCCGCTCGCCATCGGCATCATCCGCGACACCTTCCCGCGCGAAAGACTGGTCAGCGCAATCGGAATCGTGTCCGGCACCATGGGCGTCGGCGGCACCATCGGCCTGCTGGCCACAGGCGTCATCGCCGACCACACCACCGACCCGCACCCGGTCTTCTGGCTGACCGCGGGCCTGGGCGTGATCGCCACCGTGCTGATCCAGGTGAGCGCCAGGAACAATGGCGTCCGCCACGGCGGCAAGCCCGACTTCGTCGGCGCCGCGCTGCTGGCCGCCCTGCTGGTCTGCCTGCTGCTGGGCATCAGCGAGGGCCCGCGCTGGGGCTGGGGCTCCGGCTCGGTCATCACGCTGTTCGCCGCCGCCGCGGTGCTCGCCGCCATCTGGGTGTTCGTGGAGCTCAAGGTCGAACAGCCGCTGGTGCGCCTGCAGCTGCTGGTCGGACCACAGTCGCTGTCGGCCAATGTGGCCTCCGCACTGCTCGGGTTCTCCATGTTCGGGGCGTTCTCGCTGGTGTCCAACTTCATTCAGACCCCGGCCGACAAGGTCGGCTACGGCCTGTCCGGCACCGTGCTCTCGGTCGGCCTCTACGGCATCCCGAGCGCGGCGCTGATGACCTTCTTCTCCTTCAACACCGGCCGCATCTCCGCCAAGATCGGTCCGGCCTACACCCTGGCCATCGGCGCGGCCTTCGCCGGTCTGTCCATGGGCTGGCTGGCCGTCTCGCACGATCACAAGTTCGACATGATCATGGCGAATGTGCTGCAGGGCACCGGTTTCGGCATCGGCTACGCGGCACTGGGCACCCTGGCCGTGCAGCACGTGCCGATGAGCGAGAGCGGTATCGCCTCGGGCATCAATTCGCTGGTGCGCACCGCCGGCGGTTCGATCGCCGGCGCGATCACGGGCTCCATCCTGACCGCCCACGTCCTACACCTCGGCCCGCACGCCGCGGTCCCGACCGAGGGCGCGTATGTCGCCAGCTTCGCGACGCTGGCCATCGGCGCGTTCGGTGCGGCCGCCGTCGCTCTCGGCCACGGCATCCGCCATAAGGGGCACTGACCATCTGTCGGGCAGAAAAGCCCGCGCACGCCGTCGGCGTGCGCGGGCTTTTTCTATCCGAGGACCGCTAGGTCAGGATCTCGGTCCGATCGCCGTCGAAAACAACGACGTGGTCGTCGGTCAGCGCCCAGTGCGGGATTCCCGCGGAGGCGTACTCGCGCGCCAGCTTCCGCGACAACCCCTCGGGGTCGGTCGGGGAATCCAGGTGCGGGACGATGCGGTGATCGACCAGACCCAGTCCGTCCCAGCGTGGTTCGATGCCGCAGGCGGTGCGGACCTCGTCCGGGTCGTCGATGGCTTCGATGCCGTGCAGGTCGGGGGTCATGACGCAGGCGCCCGCGCTGTAGCCCGCGTAGACCAGCGCGTCCTCCGCGAGCAGCGTCATCAGGGCGAGATCGGCTCCGCTGCGGGCGAATTGGGCGCGCAGCACGAAGGTGTTGCCGCCGCGCACCCACACCATCGGATACTCGCGCAGCCGCTGCTCGACCTCGGCCGGACGGCCGACGTAGTCGCGCAGATCCAGCACATCGGGCCGGAAACCCAGGCGGCGCAACGGCACCAGGTCGCTGGTGACCGCACCCTGCCAGGCCGAGGGCCAGGCATCACAGGCATTGGCGATGACGGCCACGGATCCGGGATCGCCGACCAGTTCGAGCAGTCGCCGCTGGTGCGCGCCGAAACGGTAGCTGGACAGGAACAGTCGCACGGGTCAGATGGTGAAGGCCAGGCTGCGGACCAGGCGGGCGCCGAGGTCGGTGTCGCCGGTGAGTGCGATCTCCCCCGCGTGCGCGTCGGCGGTGGTGCGGCCGCCCCGCAGGCGGGCGAACAGGTCGGAGTCCATGGTCACCACGAGACCCGCCGGGGCGTCGAGGGTTTCCACCAGGCTCGCCCGGCCGCCGTCGACGGCCACGTGCAGCGTCTGCGGCACCGGACCGGTGAGCTCGAAGGTGATACGCGAACCGTCCGGTGCGCCCGCGCCTTTGACCGCGGCCTTGCCCAGCACGGTCAGTAGTTCGGTGAAGGCCGTCGCGCCGCGGCTGCCGCCCTCGTCGACGGCCACACCGAGCGCGTCGGCGATATCGTGCTCGTGCATCCAGCAGTCGAACAGGCGGATCCGCATGAACCGGCCGTAGGGGGCCATGCCCACCGGGGTCGGCACGAGTTCGGCCCAGGCCTCGTCGGTGGTCTGCTCCAGCATCTTCAGCCGGCGGCCGGTGACGTCCAGGAACCGTTCCAGCAGCTGCGAACCGGCCAGCGGGCGCAGCGAGTCGATCCACTTCTCGTTGAGCGCGCCGATGTCGTTGCGAATGTGCTCGCCGGCCACCGCGAGATCGGGGGTCGGCTCGCCCAGCAGGATCGATTCGGTGCCTATCACATGGGCGAGCACATCGAACACGGTCCAGCCGGGCAGCGGTGAGGCCGTGCGCCAGCGGTTCTCGTCCAGGCCGTCCACCAGCCGGGTAAGGGCGTCCCACTGGTCGGACAAGAGGGCCGTGATCTCGGCGCGGTCCGGCACCGTGTCGGTCATGCGGTGGTCTCTCTTTCTTCGTCGGCGAGCCGGTCCAGTCCGGAACGCAGTGCCGTAGCGGTGCGCTCGGTGTCGTGCGGGCGGCGCAGTACGAAACCCTTGGCGAAGCGCAGGGTGTCGCCGTGGTGGCGCGGGATCACGTGCAGGTGCACGTGGTGAACGGTCTGGAAGGCGGCCTTGCCGTCATTGATCAGCAGGTTGGCGCCGTCGGCCGCGAGGCCGGCGCGGCGCATGGACTTGGCCAGGCGATGACCGAAGGCGAAAAGCTGTGCGCCCAGGGTCGGGTCGAGTTCGTCGAGATCGGTGGCGTGGCGCTTGGGGATCACCAGGGTGTGCCCGCGGGTGATGGGCCGGATGTCCAGGAACGCCACCAGGGTGTCGTCTTCGAAGATCTTGGTCGCGGGTGCGTCGCCCGCGACGATCCGGCAGAACATGCAGCCACTCACCATGCAGACATTACGGCGTACAAGTGATGTGCGACACCCCCTACACGCCCCCGATGTGGGCACAACCAGCAACGCACCTACCGATGAGTAGCACGCGGAATTCTTCGTACTTGTCGCCGATCGAACCCCGGTCGAGCATGGAGTTGTCCGGTTTTCTCGCCACACCATGTGACGGGCATCTCCGCTACGCTCACGCCGAACCAGGTACAGTTGCGAGAATTCTCACGAACTTACTACCGAGTAAGTTCGGCCCGCCGTTGGACCGGTGAAGCGGCCCCGACATGAGGGTGACCTGGGCTCACCACGAGAAGGAAGTTTGACTAGTGGACACAACGCAGAGCGCACAGACCGCTGCGCCCCGCGGTGCGCGCGTCGGAGTGGTTCGCGAAACGAACCCGGACGAACGACGCGTCGCATTGGTGCCGAAGATCATCCCGGCCCTATTGAAGCAGGGCGTCGAGGTGATCGTCGAGGCCGGTGCCGGTCTGGGCGCGTTGATTCCGGACGAGGCGTACATCGAAGCCGGTGCGACGCTGGGTGATCCGTACAGCGCCGACGTGGTCGTGAAGGTCGCCGCACCGAACGACAGCGAGATCGCCAAGCTGTCGTCGGGGCAGACGCTGATCGGGTTCCTCGCACCTCGCAACGCCGACAACAAGATCGGCGCGCTGAAGAGCGCGGGCGTGCAGGCCTTTGCGGTGGAAGCCATTCCGCGTATCTCCCGCGCCCAGGTGATGGACGCGCTCTCCTCGCAGGCGAATGTCGCCGGCTACAAGGCCGTGCTGCTGGCCGCGTCGGAGTCCACCCGCTTCTTTCCCATGCTGACCACCGCCGCGGGCACCGTGAAGCCCGCCACCGTGCTGGTGCTCGGTGTGGGTGTCGCCGGTCTGCAGGCTTTGGCGACCGCCAAGCGCCTCGGCGGCCGGACCACCGGTTACGACGTCCGCCCCGAGGTCGCCGACCAGGTGCGCTCGGTCGGCGCGCAGTGGCTGGACCTGGGCATCGACGCCGCCGGTGAGGGCGGCTACGCCCGCGAGCTCACCGACGAGGAGAAGGCCCAGCAGCAGCAGGCCCTCGAGAACGCCATCAAGGGCTTCGACGTGGTCATCACCACCGCGCTGGTGCCCGGCCGCCCGGCCCCGCGCCTGGTGACCGCGGCCGCCGTGGAGGGCATGAAGCCCGGCAGCGTGATCGTGGACCTGGCCGGTGAGACCGGCGGTAACTGCGAGCTGACCGAGCCCGGCAAAACCGTTGTGCGTCACGGCGTCACCATCGCCTCGCCGCTGAACCTGCCGGCCACCATGCCCGAACACGCCAGCGAGCTGTACTCCAAGAACATCGCCGCCCTGCTCGAACTCATGCTCGAAGACGGTGCCCTGGCACCGGATTTCGAGGATCAGGTGCTGGCGGATTCCTGCGTGACGCGCGAGCGGAGCGAGCCGAGCTCTCAGAAGGTGGAAGCCTGATGTACACCCAACTGCTGGCGAATATCGCGATCCTGGTGCTGTCCGGGTTCGTGGGCTTCGCCGTGATCTCCAAGGTGCCCAACACCCTGCACACCCCACTCATGTCCGGCACCAACGCCATTCACGGCATCGTGGTGCTCGGCGCGCTGGTGGTGTTCGGCAAGGTGGCGCACCCGTC